>JARGNK010000016.1:48815-70448 GCA_029213145.1 Rubripirellula sp.
CGTCGAAAAATTCACTCGCTTGAATCACCTGGAATCTTAGCGTTGGGTGGCGGTCAGAAATTTGAGTGCCATTTTGAATCGGTATGATTCTCCAATGACCAGTTTTCCGAAATTTGGAGATCAACTCGCTATTTCTAGCGATGCAAATCATTGCTGCATCTGGTAATTGCGTAGTGCGTTCGGCAAGAGGTTCCCATTGGCCCGTTTCGATTTCATTGAATTCCAGCAAGTTCAGTGATTTGAGAACCAACATTGCTGTTGCGTTTGACCCGCTTTGTGAAGGGCCGATGGCAATTCGGCGATTTTTGAGATCCTGTATCGTTTGGATATCAGAATCTTTTCGGACCAGGACATACAGCAGTTCGTTAAAAAGTGGGGCGATCACACTCAGTTCGTCACCACGAATTGAGGTCGCCTGCATTGGTGCTAAGTCGACTTCGCCGGCAACAATGGCGTCGTGATTTGCCCGGGAACCGTTGGATCGCGAGAAAGCATCTTCGACACCATGAGCGTTAGAAATTCGGTTGCCTATTTCGGCGCTGATGTCGTTGTATTCACCCCCATTGGGGCCACCGTAGATACGGATCGTGCCGGGAATTGCGTTTCGGTAGAAATGATAGAACGTGAAGACACCGGCGATCAGAATGGGCGTCAACAGCAGGATTAGCAACAGCATCGCATTCTGGAAACGGCGATGTGCCGGAGATGTATGCAAGACCCGATGGCCCATCAGGCCTGCGACCACGGGAACACCCTCGATCCAGTGCCATGCCTTGACAAGTCGGGAACGCGGCCTGGCTCGAATAGGTCGACCTTCAAGAAACGCATCGAGTTCATCGGCCAAGTCTTCAGCCGATTTGTAGCGTTTACCGACTGGCTTTTCCAAGCACTTCGCTATGATCGTTTCTAGGTCTGCTGGGATTTCCTCGCGAATCGATCGAACCGAGGGTGCGGGGTCATGAATCACTTGAACAAGCGTTTGCATGACTGTGTCAGCCATTATCGGTGGGCGACCAGTAACAGAAGCAAAAAGAATCGAGCCAAGTGAATAGACATCGCTTTGACGGCAGACGCGTTCGCTGTGTCCGCTCGCTTGTTCGGGAGCCATGTAGTGCGGTGTTCCAACAGCCGCACCACTGCCGGTCACGCTGCTGTCCGCATCGATGTGTTTGGCAAGCCCGAAGTCTGTAACGCGGACACAATCTTGTTCGTCAATCAGAACATTGGCGGGCTTGAGATCACGGTGCAAGACTCCCTTTTGATGGGCGTGATGGATCGCACGTGCCACATCTCTGACGTAGCGGGCCGCTTGGTGTGGTGAAAGTGTTTCTGTATTGATTTTTCGCTGCAGGTCGGTGCCTTCGATGTACTCCATCGCGAAAAAATGATGACCTTCGTGTTGACCAAAATGGTGGATGCCGACGATTCCAGGATGACTCAGACGCGCCGTCGCTTGGGCCTCGATGTAGAAGCGTCGTACCTCATTGTTGCCAGCCAACATGCCACTGCGAATCATCTTGACGGCAACAAAACGATCTAGTTCCCGTTGCTTGGCAAGATAGACAACCCCCATGCCACCACGTCCGAGTTCTTTTTGCAGCTGGTAGTTTCCACCAAGATCGTAAGGAAGCGTTGGGCCTGGGTCGCCTTTAACGCGATTGGCGATGGGCAGGGTGATTTCAGGGTCGCAGTTGGGGTCAGAGTGATCGAACGCGTTGTTTGCGATCGTGTCAGCTGGATTCCGCTCGAGATCGGCAACTTGACTGGCGGTCTTTTGTTCGGTGAAAGTGCCGAGCATGTCGGCGGCTTCCATTAATTGCTTCAATTCTCCGGCCAGTTCAGGAAACTGAGCTAAGAAATCCTCACGGCTTCGGATTTCCCCCGCGTCGCATGATCGCAAGTAAGCAGCAAATGCCTCGTCGAGTGGATCGTTTGTTTGAGGAGATTCGGACATTAAGCCTAGAGTAAAAGCCTGGAAGCCTGGAGTAAAAGCCTGGAGTCGAAGGAATTGGGCCGCTGCTGGTCGGAGAGTTCCCCAAAACTCAGTGCGAAACTTCCGGCATTTGTATGAGGTCCAATACAAGGATACCAAGGCGGGCCAATGATTAGGCCGGGAATTTTGTCAACTTGGGCGCAGAAGTCATGCTCGAATACCGAGATTTCTGCCAGCAGCAAGCGATCAAAAAAATGCTTGCATTCATTTTGAATGTGGCGGTCGCGCTTGGGTGTCAGAAAGACTCACTATCGGCTTTGAACCACGATTCTATGGCCAGATTTAGGGTGTTAGATCCACGGGCAATCTTGGTCATTGAGAAGGCTTCGCAGCTTTTGTAGGCCTCGTTTGAGAAGACCTGCTACCGCAGTATCGCTTTTTCCCATTCGCTCCACGATTTCGGATAGTGATAAACCTTCCATGTACCGCAATCGGATCGCTTCAGCTTGGGTTTCCGGAAGTTGATGGAGCGCGGCCAGCAATGACATTACCGCTTCTGCTCGAATGGCCACGCCACTGGGACTGGTGGTGCTACCGGGAAGTTGCTGGATCCATCCACCTCCGCCCGAGTCATTCCCTTGCCGACCTGGCGATGCATCGACTTCGCGTTTGAGTGACCTTTTTTTTGTCGTCACATGTCGTGTCACCGCCGTGGCAACATTGTTCTTCAGCATGCCGCGTAGCCAGCCAGCAAATTCCGCCGGTGTTTCGCCCCGAAATGCTGGAAGGTCGCGTTTTGCTTCAAGATACGTCAATTGAACAATATCGGCGGGATCGACACGCCGTCGCAATCGCTCGGATAAGTATCGGTGCGATAGCATCAGCAGATATCCACGGTACTGCTCCAGCAATCTGCCTAACGCTTCGTTATTGCCTTGTTTTGAGGCAACAACCAATTCGGTCGTTGACATGTTGCCATCCACCGGTCCGAATACCCTGAAGGTTGGAGGAAAGAAGAGGTGATGGAGAGAACGCCGCCATTGTATGACCACCATCCTCACCCGTTACAATCTAGCCGATTGGAGATAGTTGGATCACCAAAAACTCCAGTAAACTCAGGAAGGATTGATGAACAAACTTTTAAATTTAGCGGCATTCCAATCTCACTTGGTACCCCTATTGATTGGTGCCAGCCTTTCCGGATGGATTTTGCTTGCCGTCGGATGTGGGGGAGATGACTCCCCTGAAGGCATCACGGTTTCTCCACCAGATCCAGCGGAGCCAGCGGGTGGAGACGCGGGGTCTGAAGTCGCAGACGCGCCGGGAGGGATTGAATTGCCCGCGGGGGGGGAGGAGGTTGAACGTCCGTCTGGCGGTGGGGGGCTCGAACTGCCAGCCGGAGATGACTTGCCCGATCGAGAAGAGTCCAACAGCCAAGAAACAAATGGAGGCGGGGGCATTGAAATGCCGGCGAACGTGGAGATCCCAGAAAGTAGTTCCAGTGAATCACCCGTGAACCCAGCGGTACGGTATGCAACCTGGGAAGCAATTCAACAAGAAGTCACATCGAATGGAAAAGTGACAGTGGTCGATCTGTGGTCACTGACTTGCGAGCCTTGCCTGAAAGAGTTTCCAGGCTTGGTGCAGTTGCACAAAACGTATGGAGCGAAGGTGCGTTGCGTTGCGGTCGACTTGGACTACGACGGTCGTAAAAGTCGACCACCAAATTTTTACGAAGAGAGGGTGATCGCATTCTTGGAAAGTGTTCAAGCGAGCGGTTTTCCAATTTTCATCAGTGAAACTCCGAGTGATGACGTTTTCGCCGCAACCAAGCTGATTTCGATTCCTGCCGTCTTAATTTATGACGAGAGCGGTACCTTGGTGAAGTCCTTCGTGGATGCAGGTCCGGATGCTGGGTTCAGCTACCAGGAGGATGTGGTGCCTTACGTGGAACAATTGGCGATAAATTAGCAACCCAGCTTCACGATTGATCATGCTCGCAGCAATAAAGCCTCGATCTCGTGCGTGATGTTACCGGCATCATGTGCTCGCTGGACGAGACGGGAAGCTGCATTCACTCGCTGGTTCGCTGAGTGGCGATCGAGGGCGAATTCGCGGATCGACGTCGCAACGGAGTTCGGATTGCCCGGGTCGATCCACTGAATGGTTGGCTCGTCGTGTTCTAGTTCGATTGTCCCACCCGCTCGCGTTGCGATCACCGGTGTTTCCAATGCCATCGCTTCGAGAACGACGTTTGGCATCCCCTCGAATAATGAGGGCAAAAGCAGTGCGTCGGCCGAGTCGATGTAAGGCGCGGCATTTTGAGCTCCGAGGAAATCAATGGTGTGGATGCCACGTGAATGTTGCTGCCACAAAGCCTGGAGGTCACCACGAAGCGGGCCGTCCCCAACCAGCCAGATCCGAATAGCCGGCAAGTGCTCTGGCCAATTCTGCTCACAGAGGTGAAGCCCGCGGATTAAATCATTATGTCCCTTTTCGGGAGTCATGCGGCCGACACAGGCGATCGTTAGTCGTTGGTCCCGTGAGACCTGGGAGAGAGTTGCCTGCTGTCGAGTCGCTTCAATATCGATTGGGTTGGGGATGACTTGGACTCGACCCTTCGGCAACCCATAGTAATGCTCGGCCGAGTCAGCTGCTTGCTGACTCACGGCAACAACGGATCGGGACTGATGATACGCCATTGCCAGACGTCGACGCTTCAGACCGACAAAACGACTCTCGACCAGAGGCAGTGCATGATCAGGAGGGCTAACGATGGTCGAAACTCGTGGAATGCCACTGCCCTTGCAAGCAGAACCAGCCAGCATTGTCATATGAAAGGTTCGGTCGTAGACAACATCGATTGCCTGTTGGTCGATTACCTTGCCAACGTGATTTGTTTGCTGACGTAGCTTACGTCCCGGAAAATAGAGTTCACTGCCACGTGCTACTTCATCGAAACTGTGAATGGGGACATCTTTGGGTACTTGGTCGAGTAGATCGCCGTCACGCTCGAGTAGGTAGAGATGGGGCGTTAGTTTGTGACGATTGATTTTTTGCAGCAGAAGCAGGGTTTGACGCTCACTGCCACCACCTCGCATCGAACTGACCATTAGCATTACTCGGCAGGTCATTGAGGCATCCCCACCTCAACCCAAACCAAGCGGTGATCAGTCGCATTGAGTCTTCGATCCGAATCGGCGGGCCAGAAAATACCGCTGTCGCGAATTTCCAAGTCTCGGCTAGGCAGCACGTAATCAACTCGCATCGTTCGCTTGCGTCCGAAATCGGCTGTGTGAAACGCTGTTTTTTGACCTGGTTCGCCGACCGCTGTTGTCTTCTGATTACGCCGTGGCCGAGGATCTTGAACACGCTGGGCAACAAGCAAGTTGCGAATGGCTTCTTGGCGACTGTCACCAGAGGTTGGGTCAGAATTCAGGTCTCCAAGAATCACAAATGACTCTTCTTCGGCGAGGCCTCCCGCATTCCCCGCGTCGTCTACTAAGTAATCGCTGGGAGCGGCTTGCAAATAATCGCTCCAGAAACGAATCTCATCGTGGTTGCGGCATCCGTTGTGGTCCTCGATGCCATCAAAAACTGGTGGCGTTGGATGGCAAGCCAAAAAGTGAAGGGTTTGGCCACCTATCGAGATTGGAACATCGACATGATTCTTGCTCGAAAGTCGCAATCGATTCCAGACTTCGTCGCTGTAATACCGCTTGCCAGTATCCGGGTGTGTTGGCACCAATGCGTTTGGAAGGTCTTTCCACAGAAATTGCTGAAATGAACGAATCGCTTCACGCTTGATTGGAAATCGACTGAAGATGGCCATCGCGTATTGGCCAGGGTACGTGCCATAACCATAAGCATCGACCGGTTCATTTCCTTTTTCGTTGGCATTCAAGTCCAGGCCACTGTCGATACCGGTGTTGCTAGGTACGGCGAAGACGTGGGGGTAGATAATCGGTTGCTGGCCATCCTGCCCCACCGCGAAGTAGTTGGTGGCGAGTCGTTGAGCCACCTCCCCTTGCGGGTCGTAATCAATTTCATTGATTAACAACACGTCCGGTCGGACACTTTGCACAATGGAGGCGATGCTTTTTGCTTGGCGATCAGAGCGATCTGAGAGCCGCTCTTTGATTTGGCCTTGTGCTTTGCCGTACAGGGAAACATTGAATGTGGCAACTCGAATGGAGTGATCGGCCGCTTGCCCAATGCCGGCGATCGTGACAGCGACTAATACGACTACGCCTCGAATGATCACCGATTGAAAGCAAGAAACGGAGGCTAGATCGAACATTAGGGATTGCCACATCGGAACAGAATGTCAAAGGTTGTGCATGAATTACCCCATGCACTCACTCCACAATTGTACCAACGATGATTGACCCCGATATGAACGACCAGTTCGATTTGCATCGTCGGCTGGGGGCAAGGCCACGGAATGACGGTTGTACAGAGTTTTGTGTTTGGGCGCCGACTGCAGAACGAGTTCGTGTTTGTGTCGTTGGAGGTCTGGACTATTTAATGGTTTCCGATTCGCTTGGATATCACAGTGTGATAGCGGAGGGGATTGGTCCAGGTGATCGATATTGGATCCAAGTTGATGATCATCCTCCCCGCCCTGATCCTACGTCGAGATTCCAGCCCGAGGGTGTTCATGGTCCAAGTGAAATCGTGGGGCGTGATTTTCTATGGACCGACCACGATTGGCAGGGGGTTGATCGCCAGGACTGGATTATCTACGAGCTTCATATCGGTTCCTGGACCGCTGAAGGCACGATGCTTGCCGCCATCGAACGGCTAGATGAACTCGTCGAGCTTGGGGTGACGGCGGTCGAGCTGATGCCGCTAGCTGACGCGGCGGGAAGATGGAACTGGGGGTACGATGGCGTCAACTTGTTTGCGCCCAACCGCAATTATGGCGTGCCTGATGACGTTCGGCGATTTGTTGATGCCGCTCATGGCAAGGGATTGGCTGTGTTTCTTGATGTGGTTTATAACCACTTTGGGCCTGAAGGTAATTATCTCGCCCAAGTCGGGCCCTATCTCTCCGAGCAACACCGGACGATCTGGGGAGCCGCTCCCAATTTCGATGGTCCGCAACACGCAGAAGGGTTGCGGAATTTCATCTTGGCAAACGCTTTGTACTGGTTGGACGAATTCCACTTTGATGGATTACGTGTTGATGCGATCCATTGCATGGTCGACACTCGATCACCACATATCGTTGAAGACCTCAGTCGCGTTGTGGTTGGATGGTCGAAACATCGAAAGCGAAATGTCAGCTTGATTGCAGAATCGAATGTTCACGATACGCAGATGATTCGGTCATTAGAGCAGGGTGGCATTGGGTTCGATGCCGAATGGTGTGATGATTTTTTGCACAGCGTATTTGCTGTGGTTCGGCCCGGTGAAAGGTTGTGTGAGCGTGAGTATTTGCCAGGGACGGACCTCTCGCAAACTCTGCATTTTGGTTATGTCTACGAAGGATCACTGTTTCAAAAGCGAGGCCGGCAGCAGCTATGCGAGCGATCTGACACCAGCCAGTTGATCTATTCGATTCAAACGCACGACTTCGTGGGCAACCACCCACTTGGTCAACGATTGCACCAAGTGGCTTGTTTAGATACCCAGCGGGCATGTGCTGCTTTGCTATTAATGACGCCGGCGATTCCGATGTTGTTTATGGGCGAGGAATTCGCCACCGCTCATTCTTTTCCCTTCTTTGTTGACTTTGGTGATGCGCACCTCCGAGAATCTGTTGTGCGAGGCCGGAGAGCTGAGTACCCGCAGCACGACTGGGATACGGGGGTGCTGCCAATCGACGCGGCGGCATTTCAAAATTCGAAGATCGGAAAACGAGAGGCAGGTGACCAGTTGATGTGGCAATGGTACCGCTCGTTAATTGCTATCCGTAAGCAGTGGAAAAAATCTGGATTGATTTGTGATGCGAATGTCTCCGTCCAATGTGACCTTGATGTAGGACTCTATCGCCTCGATTATGCGATGGGTGGTCAGTCAGCGACGATTGTTGCGAGATTGGTTCCAGAGTCGACCCGCAAGATTGAGTCAGTGCCGATTGAGATTCGTGGCAACCTCATTTTGGACTCTAGAGAGGGAATGACCGAAAGCCATATGATCTTGCCGAACCATGCCAAGGTGTTTGCAGACGATTCGGCACGATCATGATTTTGAGATGGGGGTCGGTATTCGAGCGAGGGGTGGCGGTGTGCTGGCTGCCGATGGCGAATCACAATCCTTGCTGTTTGAATGCCTGAGGATTCTTTAGTTGGGTGGCCATCGACAGATGGCGAAATAGATCCAAGGGCGAATGGCGGCATATATGGGTTGCGCATGGGCTGGTCAGTCGAGCAATACTAACTTCCTCCGTTTTCAGCGTCGGTCCACCCCGCATGTAGGTTGTCCCGCGCATCAGCTACCATGGATCGATTGACAGGGTGGTTTTCCGTGTCATCGGAATTTGATGTCGCCAATGATTTTGGTGGTTCCGCGTCGGCTGGGTGAAGGCGGGATGTTGTCGCACGAATTGAAATGTTTGCATGGTTGAGCAGTTGCGAGTCACGATTAAGGGTAAAGCCGCAGGGCGACGGTCGCATGAAAATGGAGATTGATTTGCTCGTAATCGGCAGGACTGAAAGACACTCAGGTCAATCGGGAGATCTGATGAATCACGCCATCTGTGATGGCAAGTCAACGCATGCCAATGGTGCATGTGATCGTGCAGAGGATCTGCATCTTCTTTCAAGGTAAGCGCGAGTAAAATGCGAGTTGTCGTGATTGGAGCAGGGGCGGCTGGACTGGTAGCAGCGGCGGAGGCTGCGCGCCGGCACGCAGATGTTCAGTTGTTGGAAAAGAACAACAAAGTTGGCGTCAAAATTTTGATGTCTGGTGGAACCAGGTGCAATCTTACGCATGACACAGATGCGAAAGGGATCACGAAACATTTCCGACACGCGCGGCGATTCTTGCAACCAAGTGTCGGGGCATTTTCGCCATCGGATGTGGTGGCGATGTTTCGTCAGGAAAATGTGCCTACAAAGGTAGAATCAACCGGTAAGGTGTTTCCAGTCAGTGATCGTGCCCTGCACGCCCGGGATGCTCTGGTTGCGATTGCCACTCATGCCGGCGTCAAGATACGAACCGGGCAGCCAGTGATCGGTGTTCGTCCATCCGGGCACCGATGGTGTGTGCAATTGAATCATCAAGAGATCGAATGTGATCGTGTAATTGTTACCGCAGGCGGGATGAGTTATCCGGGTTGTGGTACGACCGGTGACGCTTACCCATGGCTTAAAAAACTGGGTCACACGATCGTTAAACCGCGACCAGCGCTGGTTCCATTAACGGGTGGTAGCCACTGGACGCATGAGTTGTCCGGTCTGACCCTCGAAGATTGTGTGGCTGAGGTCCATGCTCGTAACAAATCCGGCAAGTCCGCTGTTTTGGCAGCTAGACGTTCTTCGTGGTTGTTCACGCACGTTGGGTTTTCAGGACCGGCCGCCATGGACATCAGCCATGCGGTCACAGCTGCCGAGTCACTCGATCAAATCGAGCTATGTGTTGATTTGGTTCCCGGCTTGACGAGGGAAGAAATACAGCACGTGCTATCGGATCGCAAAGGAGGTCGTGGGCGACAGCACATCGCTTCGTTACTTGCTGAATGGCTGCCTCAACGATTGGCGACCGCGCTGGTGGATTTGGATCCAAGCTTGAAAGTGAATTCATCTGCATCGCAAATGTCGCGATCATCCCGCAACCAACTTGTGCAGCGAATAAAGCAACTGCCACTCGATATTCACGGTACTCGAGGATTTCCCAAGGCTGAGGTGACGGCGGGTGGTGTTAAACTTAGCGAAGTCGAACCCAAAACGATGCGGAGCAGACTTGCTGATGGTTTGTTCATCGCAGGTGAGGTGCTGGATGTGGATGGTCCAATTGGCGGTTATAACTTTCAAGCAGCCTTTAGCACTGGGCGAGCCGCAGGGGCCGCTGCGGCAATGAAGAAGGGGTAAGTTTGGTCGTGGCAAGCATCAATCTAATAGGATTCGTAGCAAGTATCAGGGCGTTAGGAGCATTCAATGATTCGAACGGTTGGACGTGAATGACATTATGCCTGACTTGATTGCCCAAGGACCGACAAGCGAAGATCGGTGGCGACGAGAAGTGCCATCTGCGATGACCCGTCGTGAAATCGTGATCGGTCGATCTGAAGCAGATTGGAATGTCCCCTGGGATGCGAAGGTGTCTCGGGCCCACGTGGGTTTAAAACCGCTGGGCAACGGACGCGTGCAAGTGACGCGTTTGAAGTCGGCTCGTAACCCTGTCTTTCATCGTGGCACTCGGGCCGGGCAATTTACTCTGGTGCTTGGTGATCATTTCGTAATCGGTAGCACCACCTTTACCTTGACCAATCGGCCCAGTTCTACAGATTTGTCGGATCTGGCTGACGTCACAGAACACGCCTACGACCATGCGGTACTTCGCCGCCGGAACTTTCGGGATGCGGCGTCAAGAATCGAGGTTCTCAGCCGCTTACCTGATTTGATTACAAACAGTGGTAGCGATGAGGAGTTGCTGGTGCGGGTGGTTCGGGTCATGCTGCAAGCGATCCCGTCAGCTTCTGCGGTGGCAGTGGTTGCCATTGATGTTGATAGGGGAGATTCCCATGCGCTGGAGATTTTGCACTACGACAGTCGCGTTGGGGGGCGTGAAGGGGCACCTGTCAGTGCTGGCTTAGCCCGAAGTGCCATCGATAAGCGAGAGAGCCTGTTACATCTGTGGGCTGGCAATCGAGAGGATGCCGCCTTCACTGCCAGCGACGAAGTTGATTGGGCATTTTGTGTTCCACTGAGAAGTGAAGCTTGTCTTGGTTGGGGGCTATATGTGACTGGGCCGCTAACCATGGAAGCTGGTGTTGATCGGGAGCAGTCGTTGCAGGCCGCTCCTGATGATTTACAAGATGATGTTAAGTTTGCTGAGTTGGTTGGAACCACGCTTGCCAACTTGAGGCAAAGCCGCCGACTCGAACGCCGCCAAGCAGCCATGCGGCATTTTTTCGCGCCTGTCGTAATGGAAGCGCTCGCCGGAAAAGATACTGATGAAGTCCTTGCTCCTCGAGAAGCTGATTTATCAGTCATGTTTTGTGACTTGCGAAGCTTCTCCCAACGCAGTGAGCGTGGAGCGGACGATCTACTGTCTTTGTTGGCGAGTGTCAGCGACTCCCTCGGTGTGATGACCCGACACATCTTGGACAACGGTGGAGTGATTGGTGATTTTCACGGCGACGCAGCAATGGGTTTTTGGGGGTGGCCACTTGAACAGCCTGATGCTCCGTTACGGTCTACCGAGGCAGCGAATAAAATTCTTGCCGATAACGGGCAATCTTTCCGTGACGCAGATTCTAGTGGTTTCCGATTTGGCATCGGGATCGCGACTGGGCGGGCCGTGGCTGGGAGAATTGGCACAGTCGATCAAGTGAAGGTAACTGCATTTGGGCCCGTCGTTAATCTTGCCAGTCGGCTGGAAGGTTTGACAAAAGTGTTCGGGGCCGAGGTGATCATTGATAAGCCGACAGCGGAGGCTCTTCAAAAAGCAGCAAAAGATCGATTTCGGGTTCGTCGACTGGCACATGTCCGGCCTGCCGGGTTCGACAATTCGGTGGAAGTATTTGAATTGATCTCTCGCTCGCCTGAATCTTCGCAGCGGATTTCCGACGAGCAAATTCGACAATACGAAGAGAGCTTAGATGCATTGATCGTTGGTGATTGGGAAGAAGCCTATCGTCGCCTCCACGAATTACCCGCTTGGGATCGTCCCAAGGATGTGTTGCTGTCAATCGTGTTGAGCAACAATCGAGTGCCGCCAGAACACTGGAATGGCGTTATCGAGTTACCGAAGTAAGCAGCTGCAACCCAAAAGGTATATCGGGTGAAAAAAACTGACAATCATTCACGTTCTCAACCACTAGAGCTTACAGCCCCGATCTGGATCGGAATGGCGATTGTGGTTTTGCTGGGGGTTGTCAATCAGTGGCGGCAATTCAATGGCGTTCGTACGCTCAACCCAACACCAGCATTGGAGATCAAGCGTCACCTGGCGTCCACGCACCAGTTCCCCGGATTAGGAGTCGAAATCGCTTTGCCAGAGGGGTGGGCTTATCTCTCGGTGACGGAAGATACAAACGCGACGGCGGCAACGCTGGTGCATTCAGTCTCACAATCCATCGTCAGCTTTCGCGCGAATCGGTTGGAAGAGTGGCCGCCGAAGGGTCACGCCACGAAGGAAGATACTTTTGAGAACATCGAGATCGACTGGGTTTCACTCAAGGTCCCCAGAATCATTCGTCTTGATGACGGTTTCGAAAATGGTGCCGTACTGCAGAAATATGCAATCGCCTGGATCGATCTTGACCCGCGGCGTTTGGGCCGTTTGATACCGCGAGGCGAGCGGCAAGCGGAATCGACGCGAGAAACGCGCGATCTAATCATGATCTTGGTCAACCACCAGCGCGGAGATGAAATCAGCTCAGCTGTGCGTGAGCTCTGCAATTCCATCCGGTTTTTAGATGCATCAAGCTAATCTGTAGCAGGCAATCTAGAAAAAACTGAGCTGGCCGATGGAGAAATGGGACAAACTTGGCTGGTTCTACTCGTTTTCGGGAAATCACCATTCACCCTGATTGCCTGGGGTGCCTAAAATACCCATGGCCTGCCATCGCAAGTATTTGCCAAGTGCCGCTTGTTGTGGAAGCAGCTTGTTATCGCTTGGTTATTTGGCTGGCGTCCGAGTGACGCGAACGCAGACAGCTTCTCAAACTCTCCCAATGATTATGCAGCGAATTGGATTTGCCACCGCATTTTTCTTGTCTTTCTTCTGCATGCAATCGTCGGTTAGCGGGCAATTGTCTGATGCGGACAAACAGCGTTTGGTATCCGAGATAGATGTTGCAGTCTCCCAAATCGACGAGGGTCGGTTTCCGGATTTTCAAACCTCCTGTGATGCTGTGTTGCGGCAGATCGATCAGACCAAGGCGTATTTTCAGTCCAGCACTGATCCCGCTAATGCGCGAGCATGGATCGCCTATTTGGCCGTTGAGCCGTTGGTTGATGCAATAAATTCGGACCAATCCGCTGTCGCGATTGGGCTCGCCGCTCGCAAGTTGCGGGTCCGGTTGGTTGGCTTTGCAGCGGGTCTAGAACTCCCTGCAATTGGAGAATTGCGAGCTTCTGTAGAGACGTTGATCACATCGGTAGTGTTCCGTGACGAGGACCGCAGAAAGGAACTAATCGCTGGTCAGCTAAAATCGTTGGTGGAACTTGTGCGTTCAATGGAAGCGAATCCAACGCCGATGCAAATCACTAGACTTGCTGCGGTAACGCGAGTCCTCGAATCATCAGGTCAAGCCACCGATCTAATCGCGTCTTTGCGACAAGTTTTTGATGAACCGAATGTGGCTGTAGTTGTAAGTGAAGCAATGGTCCAAGAGGCAATTGAACGGGAGGTTGATGAGACACGTCCTGTGCGGGATTGTATTCTTGGTACTCGAATCATGGGTACGGCGTCACTTGACGGGCGTGTGACAGCTGATCTGTTACCGTCAGCTGATGACGCCCGCATCTACCTGACATTGGATGCACAAATGCAGGGGCGAAGCATCGGGTATAACCGATCTGTACGCTTAAGAACGATCAGTAATGGGCAGGTTGCGATTTCACGCGAAGTGATTCTTGATCGGGATGGGGTCCAGTTCAGTTCGGATATTCCATTGAATGCGAGTCTGGCCAGTCGGATCACTGCAATCGAGCACCCCCTTGGTCTGGTTCGAAAGATTGCAAAGAAAAAAGCTGCACAACAGAAGCCTCAAGCGGATCAGATCGCTCTGCAGAAATTTCGCAATCAGGTACGAGATCAATTTGTCGGGGAAACGGAGAATGCAGTTGGGGGTGAACCCTCTGCACTCGATCGGGCACGTCGTGTCTTGAAGCGGTTGTCATTAAACGAGCCGTTGCAGCGATGGAGCACGAGTGAAGACAGGTTAAGTTTACAAGCCTTGTTTCGCCGCCGAGATCAACTCGGTACCGTCACTCCCAGGCCGATGGTTGACGAATGTTATCCCGTGATGATTCAGATCCACGAATCAGCGCTCGACAACGCATTTTCACCTGTGTTAGCTGGTCGGACTGTTCGAGAGAATGAACTCGATCAACTGCTCGCAAAATCGGGACGGCAAGCTGATGCGGCGGCTACTACTGACGAAGAACGTGAGAGTCCGTTCGAAATCGACTTTGCTCGTTTGCGGCCAATCATTTTCGAGGCTCGTGACGACACGCTGCGGGTCGGGGTTCGCGGAACCAGATTTTTGCAGGGTGGTCGAGAGCTGAAACAAGCGATGGAAATCACCGCAATATACGCACCTGTCGAAAAAGACGGGATAGTTTCTTTAGTGCGACAAGGTGACGTCAAAGTCGATTTTCCTGGTGGCAGGCGGTTGACCGTTTCACAAGCTGGTTTGCGGCGCACGATTCAGAAAAAATTCTCGTCGGTATTTCCTGAAGCTGTTCTTAATCAGACCCTGCAGATACCTTCAGACGCCAAAGTCGAAGCACTTCGCGGTCGAGTTTTCGAGCCACAGATGATCGTGGCTCAGGATGGTTGGTTCACCATTGCAGTCCGCTGACAGCTTGCTGCCTCAATCCTAAGCAGTTGCACTGCAATCGAGCATCGATCGCTGCACAGCGCAGTCTGAGACGCGTTGACAATCAAGTGAGCTCGGTGATTGCGAATCCAACAAGGGATGCAGTTCTTGCGTTAGGCCGCTGCTGTGTAGCTGTTACCGCCTCGGCAGCCTGCAGAAATCAGGCAGGGGAATGTTTGGCACGATCATTGCACCCACGTTGCAAGCGGCACTTGTCAGGCGAAATACTCTCAATATGAGTCTCGATCAAGCGGTTGATTGGGTTTATCGAGTGTCATTGAAGAGTTGCTCTACGGCGCGGTCCGATCCGTGAATCGAGGCTGTTGAACGCATCACGATTCAAGATTCAGGAAGATGAGATTGAAAGAGGTCGAGGACCTAGCGGCTGACCGCCACAGTTCGCGGTTTTCGTGAAGCGGCACTTTGTGGGTCGGACGCTTTGGTCCGGTGCCTTGCGTCCGGCCCCGCCGTGGACATTCTTGCGAGCGTAGTTTTAGGGAGTTTGCGTCAGGTGGGTTCAGTGGCAATCAAGATCTCCGAATTGGCTTGCAGGGGCGACGCCTATGATCACTCGATCTCCCGCTCACGAACCAGTTGCCGTCGATAAAAAATCGCAGCGGCAGGTCTTGAGCACGGGAGATACCGATGCGACAACTGGAGGTCATCTCAGGTGAGCTCTGGCCGCCCGTGATCGTGATTTCAGAGCCGCCTACTAAATCTGCACCATCCAGGCCGCGATCGACATCGAGTGCTTGACACAACATGGCAGGGCCGCGTGTTAGGCGGCGCCGATCGGTCAAGCCTCGACGAGCAATCATCCGTTCGATTCCCCAGACAGGTTCGATGGCGCGGATCAAAACCGCACTCCCCTTTCCTTTCTGTTCGGTAACCGCGTTCAGGCAGTACTTAGCATGGATGGGGTAGACATAAAGTGTTCCCGCGTGATCGAACATCGATGCGTTACTTCGTGTCGGGCCACGGTGGCTATGACTCGACGGGTCGTCTGAGGATAGGTAGGCTTCAGTCTCCACGATCCAGCCACCCATCCAATGATTGCCGTTTTTTCGCAACAGAGCTTTCCCAAGGAGTTCTTGGGCGACAATTTCTGTTGAGCGATCGTAGAAGCCGCGAGGCAAACGGTCTCGTTTGTTTGGAGTCTTCATGAAGAACGAAACATCTCAGGTTTTTACAGCGCGATGGGTACTCCCGATCACGGCACCACCGATTCCAGGTGGCTGGATTCGAGTTGCTGGTGGTGAAGTCGTGGAGGTCGGATCTGAGTCGGTGCCACTCGATGCAGTCGACCTCGGGGAGATGGCTCTTTTGCCCGGTTTGGTCAATGCACATACTCACTTGGAGTTTTCTGATTTTAGCGAGCCAATCGGGCAACCGGGGGTTTCTCTCAATCAGTGGATCGGGATGGTAATTTCATCGCGTGGGCAAACAAACCCGACACAGAAGCAGCATGCGGTCAAAGCTGGGATGCGAGAAATGGCATCGACGGGAACTGTCTTGGCTGGTGAAATTTCCACGCCACCTTGTGACTATCCTGACGGAGGTCCGCAGCTCATTCGGTTCTCTGAGGTGGTTGGTTTGGATTCGAAGCGTGGTGACGAACGTTTCGCCGCAGCGCGGGCGCTGATTGACGTGGATGATCGGACGGCGATCAGTCCACATGCGCCATATTCAACACCGTGGTCGCTGATTGAACGGTGCGTTGATTTGGCGTGTTCCACCAACCGGCCCCTCGCGATGCATATCGCTGAATCACCAGCCGAGAGGGAGTTGTTGCGCAATGGAATTGGAGAGTTTGCTGAGGCTTTGAAGTCACTTGGAGTGTGGCAGGAGGGTTTGTTCCCTTGGGGTGATCAGCCGTTGATTCGTTTGATCCAGCTACTGTCTCGGACGCGAAGAAGTCTGGTGATTCACGGCAATGATCTGAGTGATCCGGAAATTGATGTGGTGGCTCGATACCCCAACTTGACGGTTGTTTACTGTCCCCGCACCCATCATTTTTTTCGTTATCCAGATCATCCTGTTGCCCGCTTGCAGGCAGCTGGGGTAAGGGTTGCACTGGGCACCGATTCACGCGCCAGCAATCCCGACCTGAATCTATGGAAAGAAGTGCAGTATTTGCTGTGTCACCGGATGGATCTGCCACCTGGGAATGTCTTGGAAATGGCAACTGTCAACGGCGCCAGAGCACTCGGGAATACGCAGTATGGTGAGTTGCGAGTTGGCAGTGCTGCTGTTTTTGGTGGTGTGTCAACTGCGGCCTCGTCCGTTGAGCAACTATTTTCTGATTTGGCAGAAAATGAGTTTCAGCCAATTCAGTGTTGAGCAATGAATCGAAGTTCGCGACAGCTTGCCAGAGTGGCTTTGAGTTGGTGGTTCCCACTGATCTGGTGAGAGATGATCGAAACGAAGACGCGGATCATTCGACGACACCGACAAGAGCACGATTAGCCAGTGTTCATCCCAACTTGCATGCCATCGGGAGCGAAGATTGTTCGCCCACCATCAACGGGCAGGCAGATTCCAGTCACGAAACTGTTTTCGCATAGGAACTGGACCGCGTGGGCTACGTCCTCCGGGGTTCCAATGCGACCGACCAAGGTCGTTCGCGCCAGCTGATTTGCCTCGTCATCGCTAACATCGTTTGCCAGTAAGACGGGTCCTGGCTGAATGCAATTGACACGAATCTGCTGGTTCAACTGAGCCAATTCGATTGCCAGTGATTTCGTTAAGACCTCAACACCACCCTTGCTGGGAAAGTAGGCAGCGTGATCGAGGTAGGGCCTTACTGTTGCCCAGTCACCAAGGTTTACGACGGTGCCACCACATGGTTGCGTGGCCATGAAACTTCCTGCCGCGCGAGCAAGAAAAAATGTCGCCAGTGTGTTGATATTAAAGTAACGACGCATTTCGTCGGGTGTGATTTGATTCAGTGGTGTGGGGTGCCATATCGCAGCACTGTTAACAACGATGTCGATTCGGCCAAAGTGTTGCTGGGTTTCGGTAACCAATCGCTCTGGTACTGAATCATCTTCCAGGGAGCCGCGGGTGACAATCGCTTGACAATCGAACTGATCTCGAAATCGCTTGGCCGTCTCCTCGGCTCCCTCAACGCTGTTGTTTGCATGCAGCGCGATATTGCATCCAGCTTTTGCAAGATGCTCCGCGACGACACGACCGACACGCGGAGCTCCACTGCCGGTGATCAACGCAACGGGGTGATCGCAATCAAAGGTTTTCTGCAGGGTCGGCATCTTGATGTCTCCAGGTCACCCTGAGGGAGAGTGGTGAATAACTGAATTGGTGGATCGAGATATGGTGTCGTGCGGGGAACTCGGGCCTTGGTTCAAGCTTAAGACTATAGGTACTTGGCCAATGGGCCACCCCGAGTGGCCCGCGCATCGACTTTCGCGGTAATCTCTGGTGCTTCAATCAGAGGTGGAGCGTGGTGTGGTTTGATGCGAGCATCGATTACCAAGGATCCGCAGCATCCCCAATGTTTGTGAATTGTTTCGGATGCGACCCCATAGATATCCGTGGCGGGATTGCTGCGAGTAAAGGTCACCCACAGCCAATTTTGTAGGGAAGCCGAAACCATGTCGCTGTCGTCGACAATCGTAACCAAGGGAAATCGGTTAAGCGCTGATTCGAATGCTACCGAATCGACTTGTCGCTGTAATTCTTTACTAGAGTCTTGTTCAAATTTTGATCCGGTAATCGCCAGCACCCCCGGCATCACAATGCGGGGGTTTGACCAGGAATCAGGTAAGGAGAGATCGTTTGGGAGTGAAGTCAGAAGTTCTCGTTTCGCTTTGCCCCGTGCCGCGATGACGACCTTTGACCCTTTGTTCAACCCAGCACCGCTGTAATCAAGAGTGTCGATGGTTGTGCGGGTCTGAAAATGAACATCCCGACGCCAGTCCGTCCGTTGCAGTAAATGACGCAAAAATGATTCGATATTGTGGATATCAAGTTGATCATCTGGATCGTCGGTGATCCACAGATACTTCGCGAGTGACAATTGCCCATTCCCCAAGATCGCATTGGCCTGCGTCAAGAGTTCTTGTGGCTCTGGTTCTTCCAGATAGGGCATGTATCGCTCACTGCCAATTGCCAGCAGTAACGGGTGGACTCCTGCGGCATCAACTGCATGCACCGATTTAACCCCAGGGATCACCGAGGGAATGATCGGATCGGTAAGGTCGTGGATCAGTTGTCCAAAAGTCGTGTCTTCTTGCGGCGGTCGACCAACAACGGTGAAAGGCCAGATTGCGTTGGCGCGGTGCCAGACTTTCTCAACTCTCATAAAAGGAAACGGGTGCGCGAGGCTGTAGTAGCCTAGGTGGTCGCCAAACGGTCCTTCCGGCTTTGTCTGTTTTGGATCAATCGTCCCGACGATTGCAAAATCAGCATCAGCATAGACAGGGGCATGATTGCCTCGGATCATTCGGATGCAACGTCCCGCTAAAGCGCCGGCGAATGTGAGTTCGGTCAGGCCCTCGGGCAGCGGCATGACGGCTGCTAAAGTCATTGCCGGTGAGCCTCCAACAGTGATCACAACTCGAAGAGGTTCGCCTCGATCTAGGGCAGTCCGATGGTGCACGCCAATTCCACGGTGGATTTGATAATGCAGACCGACTTCGCGATCTTGCTGGTAGTCGTTGCCCGCCAATTGAATCCGATACATTCCAAGATTCACCCGCATGAGGTTGCCTGGCGCGATTGGATCTTCGCTAAGCACCTGCGGCAATGTGACAAAGGGGCCACCGTCATCTGGCCAGCTTTGGATCATTGGCAGGTCGCTTAACTGGCATTGCTGCGACTGAACTGGCCCGCGTCTGGTCTTACGGGGAAGCATTCGCAACGCTGTTAGCGGGGTAGCAGCATATCGCAGTGGCCGTCGTGGTAATGCCGCAGGATCAATTTTGACTTCGATGAGTCGGCGGACCGATTCAAGTGTCCCTCGAAACAGATAGCGAGCCTGTTCGAGCGTGCCAAACAGGTTAGAAGCGGCTTGGAATCGAGATCCCTGGATGTTCTTGAATAGCAGGGCTGGACCGCCATTAGCGTAGACTCTTCGCTGAATCTCACCGATCTCCAACGCGGGATCCACAGGATCGTCGATCTCGATTAACCGCCCCGCGGAACGCAGGTCGTCAACCACATCTCGAGTGCTGCGATGCTTCACATTTAGTCTCTGGGGTCTTGATTGGGGTTGATACTTTGGCGGCTAGGATAACCGTCTCGGCGGGCCTAGACTAACCCTACGTTCATCCGATGCCTCTGAAGACCCTTCATTCATCCGATCCTCTGAAGATACAGTCCAATGCTGGAAAGTACCCCATTTGAGATTCCCGTGTTTCGTCCCGTTACCGATCCAGTTTCCGAGAAAACGGATGTCGTGGTCGTCGGTTTGACCGAAAGTGGGGCACTCACTCCCACCCTCTCGGCCATCGATGGATTGACCGATAAATGGATATCGCGATTAATCGAATTGGGACAGCTGCGGGGTAAGCAAGGCGAATTGTCGTTGCTGGCTTCACCGCTTTCTGATGGGCCTGTGATGATTCTGGTGGTCGGCTTGGGAAACAAGCCAGTGACGCGATCGGACGCATTTGAGTCATCTGCGTCGGCAATCCGAAAGCTCGTCGATCGGAAGCGTGATCGTGTGGTCGTCTCGCTCGCCGAATCCTTTCCCGAAGAATTTCAAGAACAGATTGTCGCTGGCGCCGTGTCCGCTTGCGAGGTTCAGGCCCTCTACCAAGCGGACCCACCGATCGAAGTGCCTGCGTCGATTGAATTCAGCGGTATCGGCCAAGCAGTGATCGATCGCGGCGCGGTGATCGGTCAGTCAATCAATCAAACACGAAGACTAGTCAATGAGCCGCCCGCGATGGTCTACCCAGCCAGCTTTGCGGAGCGGGTGGAAGAGTTGGCTGCTGGAACAGAGCTGCAAATCGAAGTTTGGGATGAAAACAAGCTTGAGGCGGAAGGTTGTCGTTCCATCTTGGCCGTAGGAGCTGGGTCAAGCAAACCACCGCGGTTGGTGATTATGCGTTACCAAGGTGGAGGCAATGAGGCTCCTTTAGCATTAGTCGGTAAAGGCGTTACGTTTGACAGCGGCGGCTTGTCACTAAAGCCCAGTGACGCAATGGTGGATATGAAATGCGACATGGCCGGTGCTGCAACGGTCGTGGGGGTCATGCTTGCCGCCGCCAAATTAGGTCTCCGGAAGAATTTGATAGGGCTTTGTGGCTTGGCTGAGAATATGGTGAGCGGTGACAGTTACAAGCTCGGGGATGTGATTGAGACTCGCAGCGGTAAGACGATCGAAATTCTGAATACGGATGCTGAAGGTCGTGTCGTCTTGGCAGACACATTAGATGTCGCTGTCCAGTGCGAACCCCAAGCGATCGTCGATTTGGCAACCTTGACTGGAGCTTGCATGGTCGCCTTAGGTACCGAAGTGGTCGGGATGATGACCAATGATCAAGCCTTGTGTGACGCTGTTCGGCAGGCTGCGGAAGTACAGGGCGAACCGGTTTGGCAATTGCCAATGTTCGAGCTCTACGATGAGAAAGTGAAGAGCAAGGTGGCCGACATCAAGAATGTTGGTGAGGGTCGCTGGGGAGGCGCGATTACGGCTGCCAAGTTCCTAGAGAATTTTGTTGGTGACGTGCCGTGGCTTCACCTTGATATCGCCGGGCCCGCATTTGCGGAAAGTCCAAAATCGCATCGTGATGCCGGAGCAACCGGTGTGATGGTTAGAACGCTCCTCCAGTGGATTGCGTCCAAAGATTGATTTCCGCGATGGAATGAAGCCAAATGGAAATTTGGCCCTGGAGTCGTTATGGGTCTAACACGCTTTTGTGTGCATCATGCATTACCGTAGTTGATGCTTTGGCGCAAATCATGCTTTGGCGCAAATCATGCTTTGGCGCAAATCATGCTTTGGCGCAAATCATGC
>JARGNK010000016.1:70548-75687 GCA_029213145.1 Rubripirellula sp.
TTTGGCGCCAGGCCAAAACTTCTTCCACTTGCTTTCCGTTGGTTTGCTTGCGGCAGCAACCTCTTGGTCTTTCTCTTCTGGACCGCCCGATATCTTCTCGGCCAAATCTCGAATGGCCTGTGTGATGTTAGCTTTGGGAGCTTGGATAATCAGAGGTACGCCGTTATTGCGTACTTCAACCATGGTGCGATAGTCATTGGGGAGCAAAGCGTAGACGTTTCGCCCGAGCGTTTCTTCGGCCTTCTTAAGGCTAATTTGCCCAGATTCAAGACCCGCCCGATTGACCAGGATTTCGACCTTGTTTTTGAGACCTTCGATTTCCTCAAAACTCATTAAAAGACGAACCACGTTTCTCAAACACGGCAGATCGAGTTGTGTTACCAGCAGCACCCGGTGCGAACTTTCAATCGCAACCATGTCAACTTGGCTGTAGGTCTTGGAGAGATCAATGATTAGGTGTGTGAAAGATGCTTTCAGAAGGCTAATTACTTTTCGGATACTCTCTTCGGTTATCGCTGCGGTGTCATGCAGTTCAACCGGTCGTGGTAGTAAGTAGAGGCCGCTGCTGTGTTTGGTTAGTGATCGCTTTAGTAATTGAATGTCGAGTCTGGCAACATTTTGAACGACATCGGCCAGGGTGTAATCTGGGATCGAATCCAAAAAGACATCGGCGTCACCCAAGGCGAGATCGATATCTAGGAGCGCGACGCTGTTCTGGGGGTCAGCGGCCAAGACACAACCCAGGTTAACCGCAGTGCTGGTTGTTCCGACACCCCCTGTGGCACCAGCGATACAAATCACCTCGCAAGAACGGACTCCGCCATCAGATGATCCGAATTTTTGCTGACTCACCCTTTGCAAAGCGCCCGACAGATCCTCATTGGATACTGGCAGCGTCAGGAACTCTCTTGCCCCTGCTCGAATGGTTTTCAGAATCAGTTGTCCATCAGTGTTTTCACTCGCAGCTAGAATAGCGGTGTCAGGGGAATCGTTTGAAAGTTGCTGAATGAGGCTGGTAGCTTTGCCTGGGTCACTATCTAAAGCAACCACGCCTACATCGGGTCCCGTTTGCTCGATCACATCCGGAAAAAACTCATAGCGCGAACAATCAGCCTCGAGCCATACCGTATCCATCCCCAACAGCATCGCTTTGAGGGGCTCTCGTGTTCCGTCGTTGGGATCGACTAAAGCGATTCGTAGTACGTTGCTCATGATGAAAGTTATCCGATACGTTCTGTCTTGGAATCGTCACGATTCTGCGCCCGTCGATTATTGTGCCGGTGCGCTGATCGTTACACCTTCACCGACGACGACCCCTTCAGGCGTTGGGATAATAGGTGCTGTTGGCATCTGGCCACTGCCCTGAAGTCCGATCGGCTGACCGGGCAGAGTGCTGTAGCCGTCCCCTTCGACTGTGCAGTGTTCGTCGTTGCCCAGCATGTTTGGCACTTCGATATGCCCGTTGAGGTAGAGTTCGCAGTCGCTCGGCGAGGTTGAGTTGAGGCCTGGTCCACCCATGGGAACTTGGTGTGGATCCATTGCGTCGACCAATTCCGGCGTGACCGTGATTAGCAATTCAATGTCGTTCCGTTTCTCTTTTACCCGGCGGAACATCGCACCGAAGTAAGGGATTTCCCCGAGAATTGGTGTTGATTGCGATACTGCCTCGGTACGACTTTGGAGCAGGCCAGCGATCGCGAATGTTTGGCCAGCCTGCAGTTCCACGGCCGTTTCGACGTATCGCTGACTGAAGGCTGTGACTTGAATGCCAGCCGCCGTGATGCCTCGTGAATCATCCGGTTCGGTTACTTCAGGACGCACTTCAAGGCGAATGCGACCAGGACCGACAACAAATGGTAGAAAGTCAATCCCTGTTCCATATTCCTCGTATTGAACAGAGATCGAACCATTGCCGGTTGGCACGATGTATGGCACCCGTCCACCGACATTGAATCTCGCGGGGCGTCCGTGCGTCGCGATCACTGTTGGTTCAGCCAAGAACTTGATCAAGTCTTGCCTTCTTAGCGCTGCAATCAAAGCGGTGAAATTGCCCGAGCCTGACAGCACGTTGTTGGTAGCCGATAACACCCCTTCGGCGGTGGCCGAAGCTCCGGTTACCGACCCGCTGGATGCGTCTAGCAATCGCCCGGGGGCACTGTAGAAAAACGAGTTACCGGTGAATGTTCCCCAGTCGATTCCGAGGTCACGGAGTTTCGTTCGGGAAACTTCCATGATCCGCGTGTGCAGCAAGACCTGCTGAACACCGACGACTTTGATGTTGTTAACAACAGTGCCGTAGAATTGCTCGACGATGGCTACCGCGCGGTCGACGTCATCAACACTGGTAACCGTTCCAGTCACGATCGCACTGTTACTGATCGGCATCACTTTCAGCGAAGCAAAAGGCAGTTGCGAACTTAAAATTCCCTCAACCTCTCGAGCATCCGCCATCACAGTCACGTTGACGGTGTAAAGTGTTTCATCGGTGTCCCAAAGGTTCAATTGTGTCGTTCCAGGTGTTTTCGCGAAGATCTGAATCTGATTTTGGGCGATCGGGGTCGCGCCCAAAACTTCTTCATTGTGAACCTGGAACTTCGGGATTCTAGCTTCAAGGGTCAAAATACGGCTGCTCTTCACCAACATTTCCAACCGCTCGACCGATTGAGAAATATTGTGATTAACCGCAGCACCAGCGGATGCTAGTTGGACCGGATTCGACTGCGCTGAAGCGGTGTTGGTAGACGTTGCAGCGAGTGTGGCGAACAATAGAATAGCGGCCGCCAAGCGTGCAATTAGTCGAGTCGTTTCCATTTCGGATGCATCCTTGCGGGACCGATTCGAGTCAATTCGAATCGAGTGGCCGCCGAGTGCTCGGCGGCCAACCATGGTCCATGGGGTAACGGTTCAATAAAGGATAAACGAATCTTAAAGTCCAGCTTTCAGCTGGACTTTACGGAGTGATAGTTAGTTTCTTACGGATTGGGACCGGTTCGATTCAAAGAACGGACTGAGTTCATTGTTTAGAAATTCGAAATCATCGGCACCTGAATTCGTTGGCGACATTCCACCACCCGAGTTATCACTGGTACTGGAGTCCAAACTCCCGGATTCTCCTGCCTCCTCCATCAAAACGGGTACTTCGCCGGGCGTCACCCAGTATTTCATAATTCCATTCTCGCCCATCTTGAGCATCATGAATCCTGGTTTTTTCGGGGCGGGCTCGGCTTCTGGTTGCGGTGCTTCAATTTGACTTGGTGCGCGTGGCGGAGCTAGATCCTTCTGGGCCTGTATTTCGTTCTGTTGTTTGCGGTGATCTTCCAGCCATGCCAAGAACTCTTGACCTGCCTCATTGGAGCCGTCGGCGTTGCTGTAATCTGAGCTACTGCCCATATTGAGGAAGATGTTTCCAAGTTCGTTGGCATATACCCATGCCTCAGCATCCTTTTCGTTTATCAATAGCTCGACGTTGCGGAATGATTTTGGGCGGTCTTTACCAACTTTGCGCTCCGTATCGCCGTCAAGTGCATAAACTTTGATGCCCATTAGGACAGCTTTGGTCATGCTGCTCGGGATGAGTTCGCTCCGGGTAAAATAACCGAATACGTCGACACGATCCCCCGGTTGGATCAAGTTGGCGATTGGAACGTCCGACGCTTTCATCGATACAACTTTGTAACCTTTCGGAATCGTGCTGAAGTTCTCCTCCATCAGCTTGTCCAGAATGATTGGCTCACCCTTTGACACGTATTGCTTTGCGTACTTGTTTTTCAGAGCTGCAAGATCTCCCGTCGCGCCTTCCGGCACGATATCTGCCGGCCATTGCTCACGCTGGATTCTTTCAGCGGTGATCTTTTCACCAACCTCGATCCTGCTCGTCGAAACGTAGATTTCTTTTGTCTTCCCTGTCCCACCTAAGTTTGCTTGGGCGTTCAGCCACTGGCTCGCAACAATCGCTGCGATTGTTCCGCAGACGCACGCCACTAATAGGTAGAGTGATTTATTTCGCATCGCGGTTCATGCCTCGTGAGAAGGCTGCATTTAAGAGATCCAATGGGCGGACAGGAGGTAACATCACGGTATGCCAACCCACAGATATTTTCGGATCAAGGCATGGTATTGCTGTAACCCGCAACACTTGTCGCCTACCGCCGACCTGATCGTGCAACTTGCTGTATCTTTCCTGTCTTGCCAGGGGCTCGTCCGCTGACGAGGGGTTTCTATCTCGATCGGACCCCATTGCGACGCCGACACGGTTGATTGTGTGACGAATTTGGTCAGATAAGCATGCCAGCAAGTGCGAAGTAGGCGATTGATCCAATCGCCATCGGAATACCGTAGGGAAGGAGGTACATATTCGGTTTGCGCTCGCGAGCGATTTCAGCCAGTTTCTGTGGGTCGCGTACCGTTTTCCACTCATGAAGAATCTGGTGCGCCATTGCGAAGTGCTTCTGCCATTGACCGCTTTTCCAAATCATAAAGGCCGCCATGATCCCCCCCACTAAAGCGGTGGCGGCGAAAGCCCACAGCGTCACCATTGTTCCCATCCAAGCACCAACGCCGGCAAGCAGTTTCACGTCGCCAGCGCCCATTCCACCAACGTTTCGCAATACGAGCAGAAGCATCATTCCCACGACGGTCCCCATCAAGCTCCATCCGAGCCCACTCCAGCCGTCCTGCATCGCCCAGTGAATCCAGCCGCATGTGATGAACGGAAACGTCAGCCAGTTGGGAACCTTCAAAATCGCTCCGTCAATGATGGCAGCAACAACCAGCACGAACGTGACGAACCAGACGATCCAATTTTCGGTAACAACGCTGAGTATGGCTGACATGATTTTCTTTTCCCCGTGATTGTTTTTGTGAGTGATTACCCGCTTGCTCGCGGCGGTCGTCGATCAGCGTGGCCCAAACATCCAGCTGAACATCGCAAACAACAACGTCACAAGACAGCAAGAGATTTGCCATGCGTAGGCAGCACTATCTGCTGGAAGCAATGGATAGTTCATCCGAGGCCTCTCCAACTGGAATGTAAGACGTCATGCTTGGAAGATTAAGAAGTAAATCCCAACGCGGCGGCACGGATCCCATTCGGGACCCGCGCCGAACTGCGTCGAGACTCGCGTCGAATGCCCCTGAATT
>JARGNK010000211.1 GCA_029213145.1 Rubripirellula sp.
CCAAACGTAACCGGAAACGTCGTTGGCATTCGATCTCTACGAGGGGACCGTGGAGTCGTGCGGTGATGGCGTTCCTGGTTATCTTCACCATTACGTTGGCGATGAATTGGTCTCGGATCCAGCGCAACTGGACTTCCAGTCCGACTTTGAAGCTGGATGTGAATTCGAACTCTCGGCAGTTTGAACCGGAACAGCTGAGCTTCAATCCACATGACAACGTCATCGAGCCAGCCAATGTCAGTCGCCTCGAAGAGATATGGCGGAAACAGCACACCAGCACGATCCGCTGGGGTGTTGGCGTGGTTAATAGCATTGCTTACTACGGCGATTACCGTGGCGGCTTTTATGCCGTCGACGTTCGGACTGGCGAAACCCTGTGGTCGAAAAAACTTGATGGAAAGCATCAAGGGCACGTCATCATCGGCCGGACGGCGTATATCACTTCGATCAATCAGTTGTACGTGTGTGATGCATTGACTGGGAGTACGCTTTGGACAAGATACGCTCCGAGCGGGCAATTTGGCGCTTTATTCGTGGTTGATGACATTTGTTACGTGGGGACCAATTCTCCGCCAACGCTGCATGCCTTAACGCTCGACGGTGGAGATGAGTTATGGCAGGTTCCAGGAGGCACCACAGCGTCGAACGGCCGCGAGATTTGGAACGTTTCCGGTGGGGCCATCGCGATCGCGGATGGCATGATCTACAAGACTTCCCAGCAAACCTTGGAGGCGATTGACACCATCGATGGATCGACACGTTGGGAAGTCACCATCCCCGAGGGTCGACTAACGAGGCCCGCGGTTTCGGACAATACTGTCTATGTCAATTCATCGGCTGGAGTGATCTACGCTTTCGATGTCACTGACCGAGAATTGCAGAATCGGGAACCTCTTTGGACTGGCAAAATTCCGATCCAGAATCTGGGAGACGGCCCCCAGATCCCGGTGGTGGGAGCTGGCAAGCTGTTTGTGGGTGCAAACGAATGTTTTTATGCATTCGACATAAACCCAGCAGGCCAATCAGAAAGAACGCCGATTTGGAAAACGCCGGTCGACTCTCCATTCTTCTCGTCGTTACCGCCGTCGATTGCCAATGGGGTCGTTTATTCTACGGCTGGCTACCACGACATTTTTGCCTTTGATGCCGAATGCGGTGAAATGCTTTGGAATTTCCGAACGAACGGAACAGACTATCCAATGAGGTCAACGCCAACCGTTGCCGATGGCAAGCTCTTTCACGCGGCTACGTTTGAGAAAACGCTTTACGCATTCGGGTTACCTGATTACACCGATCCACGATAATCCGATCAATGGACAGTGATCCAATCAATGGACACTGATCCGGACGCATGATTCAAAATCGGACTTATAGTCTTGCTTCGAATTCCTGGCCTCTCGAGGGCCAGGATCAAATCAGGCATCGGTAGGCTACCGGGATGCAAACGCGTTCTGCACGAGCTGGGAATCAAATCCTGCGGGCATCTCATCTTCCGCTGCATAGATGTACAGAGCCGCCAAAATGATCGAATTGAGTGCTGAGGATACCAGGGATGTCATGATCAACATCAATACGCCAGCACCAATCAGAATTCCTCCGAGGGTAGTCGATCCGGCACCGATGATCGCCACACCACCGACAATTGGGAGGATGCCGGCCAGGCTCAAAAGAAAGACAAAAAATCCAATCCCGAAATTGGAGATCAATGCCTCGCCCCACGTCTTGCGCATGACTGCCACGCTTCGCTTGACAGAATCGATCGGGCCAACCCCTTCGATGACCAGCACCGGAACCACAAAGAATGTCGTGATCGACCATGCCATGCCAAGTAGTCCGACGACGAATTGCCCTGCTCGCTCGGAGCGTGATTCGATCAATTTCAGAATGATGCCGACTGTTGCAGAAACAAAGGCCCAACCGGCGATTTGAGGCAGTCGAGCAAATGCCGAGTGGAAGCCATCGCTCACCACAGGATCACCCCCTTTAAGGCGAATCACTGCACATCCGACCAAGGCTGAGTTGAAAAAGGTAATGACGAAATAGTTCACGAAGTAGAACAGAAAAAGGACCACCCAAGCGATCGGATTCTGTGTGATTTGTGATGTGCTTTCCTCAGATACTTCAAATGCGCCAGACATGAATGCAGGCACCGCAAAACTTGCTAGTACCAGGATGCAGGAAATCCCACTGAGCAAAGGAAAAAGCAGAAGTTCCTTGTCGAGCCGAAGGACTTGCACGGCCTGCTTCGTTAGTTGCCATCCCATTGAGATGCGTTCAAACATAAAACACTCGGGTTGAATAGAAAAGGAAAGGATTTTCGTTCTGACATTTTGCGTTCCAGCCACGAAAATTACGATTCATTCGCGACCGACACCAACGTTCAGAACCATTGCTTAATCGGACGGAAAAGCCGAATTGCCACACGTTGTGAAATCGGCCACTGATTCACTTCTTCGGCGGAAACAATGTGATTGTCAGGATCGCAAGCAAGTCCGTGGAAAATCTTGCGTGCGGTCTGTAGAAGCGAGTTGTCGCGGGTAACCAGCATCGCCTCTGCGAATCGATTGTCGGCAGCATCTTCAAGGTTGTAGCTGCCGAATGCGACCCAACGATCATCAATCAGGACGATTTTGGAATGTTCGCCATGAAGGTTTTCGTGAATCCGAACACCTTGCTGCGAAAGCATCGGATAATTGGTCGCGGCAGCCAGCCAGGGCAAACGCGAGTCAAGCACCGACGCATGCGAATGATAAACTTCGATCCTGACGCCACGTGTTGCGGCTTCCGAAATAGCCTCTGCCAGCAGGCGTGTCGGCTTGTAATAAAAACTGGTGAGTTGCACGGTGTGTTCGGCTTGGCGAATTTTTTCGGCCAACATTTCCGTTAGCGGGTTTGTCTCTCGGCGACCTAACGCTCCCCAACGACTCGGATCTCGATTGGGGTCGTAAGACCAATAGTCCATGGCGATATTGTCTGAGCAGGCCGCCCCTTCGTTCACTTGATTTTCATGTTCGCAAATGGTCGAACCGAGCAAGTCAAAGAAATTACGCATCAACAGTCTTACAATCGGCCCACGCAAAGCGACTGAGAACTCATTCCACGCCTCAAAGGAACTGGCGGTGATATTGCTGCTACCAAAAATTGCGTCGCCCTGCTCAGACAGTTGAATTTTAATATGCTGTCCGCAACCGACTTTGCGATCGATCGCGTTTTCGGGCGCATACATCACCACAGTCCCGCCGGCTCGTCTTAACTCATCGAGCTGCTGCCTCAGCTTCGCGCGCTGCGACGCGGACATAATGGTACCTGCCAACCATTGGCCGAAGCTGTCGATCACGAGATAAGTTGCGACGCCCCGACGTTGTGCAATGAGAAGCTTGTCTAAGCATTCGCGACCATATTCGTCCCAGTCGATATAAAACGTTGACAGGTACAGAAAGGATTGTGCCTGCGAAATCATCTCCATTCGCCGATCCCATTCCGCACGCCGATCCCACAAGCCGGTCACTTCGGTTGCTGATGTCGATTCGATGATGGACCCGGCGGGCCTAACGAGTCTGATCAAGGAAAGCTTTCACTTTTGATTTTGATGGAGAAACGAAGATTCGCTGAAGTTCAGCTTTTGGCATGAACTCTCGTTCAACGTCGCACTGCGATTGACTTGGCGGGGCTCAATCGGAAAAGGGGCACGCAAATTGAGGGCAATTCGCCTAAATGCCATGGGTGAGCATAGGGGAATCCCACGCCACTTCCAAACAAATTCCGGAAGGATGTCCGGTTGGCCTGCGCCACTCTAACCGGGATACGCCCACGAATACCAGCTTGAAACTTACGTAAATGGATTGCCGCAGCCGATCCAGTTGCCTGTATCTCCTGCAGGCGATGATAGGTGGGGCACTTTGTTTTGCCGTTCGCAAGCAGACGATGCTCTCGGCGCTGGTGAGGTCAATGACGCGGTTGTCTGCGGCAGAATCATTTTGCTGGACCAACCTCAAACGATTTCTGTTCGGGAATTCCCTGCCAGATTTTAACTTCGTCAATCATTCCGTCGAAATTCCGGCCAGTCCCTTCGCGATGACCACCTAGGATCAAGCCGCCGAATTCGGACGCCGGTCCTGGAATTGGCAATTCGAAATCCCCGATGCTCTCGCCACCCAAGTTCAACTGAATTCGTTTGCCATCGAAATGCCAAACCAAATGATTCCATTTGTTGAGCAGTTGATCTCGCTCGACGAGTACGCTGAATGGGCCTTGTGAGATCGCCGTGGGCGCAGCCTCGGGCTTTACCGCCGGGGCAAGGGTATGGGTATAGATTTGCAAATTGATCTTTTCAAGATCATTGGTTGCCCGAAAACCGATCGACAAATGCCAACGACCAGTTTTCGAAGGCTTGCCCCCTGCAGTGCTTTCTAGCAGAAATGACCGACTGCTTGAGCCATGTGCAGGTAAGGTTGTTGGGTTGAACCATAACGAAACCGTGTGTGACAACGATGTTTCGTCCAAGAAGCTGCGTGGCACGCTTACAAATTGCTCTTCTGAGCTGCGAAGCCGCAGTGCACCACCTTGCACACCCGCCCCCGGCACCACGGCCGCATTATGATGGGCAACTGCGTCGATCCGAGTTTCGAGCACTGATTGGTTACGTAAATCTTTGTCGAAAGACCAGTAAGCTCGTAATTCCGCTTCACCCGCGGCGGTGGCAGGCAAATCATCGAGTAATTGTTTGCCGGACAGCTCGGTAGCAGACGCCTTTTTGTCGGGTGAAATATCGCCAAGTGGAATCACTACCTTTCGATTGACGACTTCATCGGGTTGCCGATATTCCGCAGTCAAAATCGGCTCACCGCCCCTTACCTCTGCCGATAGCTTCAAATACTGCCAGCCTTCGACGAGCGACCACTCCAAGGAAGGATGATAGACATCGAGCCCCGTAATGACACGCGTGTGGCCGGGGGAAATCACAAAGTCGTGTAAGTCATAGCCGACGCGTCGAGGATGAATCAGGTGTCGGGCCACGTGAATGTCGCCGCCCAGCAGAACAACGCCGCTGATTCCCTCGCGTTTGACGATATCCAGTAGGGCATCCCGCTCGTACCAGTAAGTAAACATGTCGTCGGTTTCGGAATTTTTTTTATCTTCCCAGATGCTCCCCGCGGCTAGAACTTTAAATGCAGCCTTGGAGGACCGCAGTCCTTCAAGCAGCCAATCCCATTGCTCTTTTCCAAAGCACGTGGTTTGGCTTGGATCAACCGGAGAGGGTTCCGTTTGTGAGAAGTAGCGGGGATCCAATAGGAACACTTCGATCAGCCCAAGATCGAATTTGTGGTAAACCCCTTCCTTTCCATTACCGAATTGATCGTGGGCGCGATACTCGATAAAGCCTTTCCGCGTGGTCCCTTTTCCCGAACGCATATTTCGGCCATTACCGTTGTTGCGGCCAAAGTCATGGTCGTCCCAGGTGCCGTAGATTGGTGTGTGCGACGCGAGCGCAGCCAAATCCGCGACTTGTAAAAACTGCCGATGCTTGCTGCGAACGACCGAAAGATCAGAAGTGTCAATGTAAGGTGTGTCGCCCATCAAGCAGACCGCATCTAACTTGAATGCATTCATGTCCGACCAAATGCCATTTGGTTCGATATCAACACACGAAACAAAACCTACGGAGACAGGTTTGTCCTGGCGACCCTGAGGTCTGGTTGAAAAGAAATGCTGAGCGTCAGCTTCGACGAGTGTTTTTCCATCAGCGGTCTTGATTCGGTAATGATACTTCGTGCCGTCTTGCAGTCCCTCAATGTGAAATTTTGCGACATAGTCATTCGCTGCTTTCGCTACGGCTTCCGCCTCCGCGACCACTTGCTGACCCCGCAGAACATCAAGCATTAACTGCATTTCGCGATTGTCCGGCCGGTAAAGCAGATGGCAGGATGTTTTATCGATGGCGCCGACCACTGGTCCGACAACCTCGCCTTCGACCTTACTTTCGTCGGGCGATTGCTGGGCGAACGCAATTGTCCCGCCTGGTGTAAACAGACCGAATAAGCCAATGAATAAGAAACTAAGGCAGCCAGCAAAATTCAGTCGCATCTCAATGGTGTGATTCACAGTCAGTACCGTTTCTAAGTTGCAAGCCAAGCGGGTTGGAGGTGCGCATGCGGCAAACCGCCGACGTCGCAAACCACCAAAATACCCGATTCCAGGTTCGCCAACTTCCACCCGAAAGCCACAGATCATATTTCATTCACTGTTCAGCCTACTGCTGCCAAATCACATGATTCCCGGAGTGTAACCATCGTCACTATCTGTGGTGATCAGGAAGAAAGATCAAAATGACCAAGCCCAGGAGGCTTGTAATTCCGAGCACGCCCCATGATCCAGACTGCCCTCTCCCTTGGGCGTAGCAAACACAGCCCCATAGAAAGATACCGATCCCACCAAACAGCAGCAGCGAGCCGAACGCGTCGTTTAATGCGAGTCCAGCTATTTGCAACACCAGCCCAATGGCGATTCACATATTCGTTTTTGTTTTGTATTCAGAGAGCATTTTCAACTTTCATTGTCGGGTGAGGAGATCGCCATTGGTCAAAATCAGGCAGGTTCAATACTCGACTAATTGACATGGCGCGGATTTCTTCTCGAACGTGCAATTCATTTCATTTTTCTTTTCACCGGGAAGAACTCGTGGTTGAGCGATACGGCGTAAGCCGTTCTTGCCTGATAAGAGATCACGTACACCGCCCATCAGTTCCCAGCGTCCGTCGGCCACACCGTCCGTCGGCCACACCGTCCGTCGGCCACGGCGCGGAACAGCAAGCAATGACGCTTTCGAAGCTTTTCAATTTCGGATTTCACGATTGATTTATTTGCTGTTCAAAAGAAATTCGGTGTCCTGTCATGCTTAGGGCGTTACGCTGGTCTTTCGGGCATTCTAGATTTCTGCCCGCCGTTAACGACGAGGCTTGCCCAAGCGAAGGAGAACTCACTGATGCTTATCGGACTTGTCGCGGACGTTCACAGCCATGCCGAAGATTTAGCTGCGGCCCTTGCGGTTCTTCGTAAACGCAAGGTCGATCAAGTGCTTACTCTCGGTGATACTTGCGACGCATTCGCGCCTTCGGATGGCTCTTCGAATGTCACTGCGATGCTTGATCAATGTGGCGCGATTGGAGTTTGGGGAAACCACGACTATACGCTGTGCCGCGAAATTACGGATGACATACGCGAAAGGTTTTCAACTCAAACTCTCGATTGGATGGGACAGATGCAGCCTTTTTTGCAAATCGATGACTGTTACTTTAGTCATCGCGCTGCTGACATCGACCCGCATGACATCGCGGGACTGTGGTCCATGGAAGATGGCAAAACCGATCTTCATCGGCGAGCCATGGCGGGTTTCCAATCTGTTTCCCAGCCACGCCAGTTCATCGGACACTTTCATCAATGGGCCGTTGCGACGCCAACTGGATTGATTGATTGGCAGGGGAAACGCCAATTCATCTGGATCGTCAAGAAAAACACTTCGTCGTGATCGATGCTGTCTTTAAAGGCAGTTGCGCAGTCTTTGACACGACGAGCGGATGGCTCGAGCCATTTCGTTTCGAGACTTCTCAAGGCGGTCGCAAAAGGTTCGAAATCGGCCTCGCAGGTCATCCTTCGGATTCGGGCCAATGAATATCGGGGCAATACCCATTCGGGGCGGGGATCATGCCCGGTTGAAAAACTGGATAAAGCGGGCCTCGTCATTGCCGCGGTCACTGGGATCTAAGTGGTCTTCGGCCAAGTAAATCGTGCTGATCGCCACGTCGACGAACTCAATCACCTGACTCTCTTTGGGGCGTCCCAGATAAAGGTCGATCGATGCTGGCCGGTGCTGCTTGAGTTCAGCAATGACAAGTCGAAGGGTTGTGCCGCTGGCAACGTCATCTTCAAGAATCAAGACCCGCTGATCACGAATGCCGCTGAGATTATCCAAGACTTCACACCGGCGTGGCGGGTAGTCAACGTGGACGGTAAGAATTGAATTACCAAGCTGTTCAAAAAAATAGCCATACACATGGCCCTCAGGAGCAACGGCAACCAGCTGGTCGAAGCGATTCTCTTCAGTCAGCATCGAAGCCATCGCAAAGGCAGACACGCAATCGACTGGTGTTAAGGGATTAATCCACGACTCCTCTTCAAAGCCCTTGGATGCGCGGACATGCTGGTCAATCGAGGCGGCGACTCGCGCGAGTTGTTCTTCCAGAACCATGGTGAACCGGGGCCTTAGTGCTTGGGTTGAAACAGAGTGCTTGGGTTGAAACAGAGTGCTTGGGCGTGATGAATAATAAATTGTATGCCGATCGTCGGCGCAAACTGGGGCGAATCAAGCCCGCAACCTTTGCCTAGCGTTCGTATAGACCGAACCGATTCTGGGCATTTGACGGAAGTCCCAAGACTACCAGATCCGAAATCGGTGAAATCGCCCCTCGTCGTTCGCGTGAAGGTGCGATTTCCGCTTGGCTTTCCGTAAAAATCGAGTCCGGCCCGACTGCTGTGGTTCAAAGTTGATTCCCGGGAAAAAACTTTTGATTTGCACGCCAGCTTTTCCGTCGATAGAAAACGAAAAGATGAGAATCATTCGTTTCGTGTTCCTGCATGGCAACGCGCTTATCTGCTGCGCCAGCTCACTTCGCTGGCGGTGGCAAATCGGGGCTGTTTTCAGCGTCCAATTCTTGTACGCTCTGCCAAGTGCAGACTGACGCATTCGCCGTCATCACTTGGGAATTGTTCAAACATTTGGGATCGCTGAATCGTGTTTTTCAAAACGAAGCCAAATCTTCCAGACGCCGAAAAGGCGCGGATCGAATATCACATTCAGCAAATTGCTGAATGCATCGGTTTTGACCGATTTCGGCTTCCGGTGCTGAACCGTGAAACATTGCTCGGGTTATTCGATTCGCAAAAGACCCCGATGGAGATGCTTCAGTTTGTGGGCGATCACCTCAAGCATGACGCCTCGGGCATCCAATTTAGAGTAGTGCCACAACAAGGGGCAAGCTGTAGCACCGGCGGCGGATGAGGCGGCGGCTCCTGTGGAGGTCCCAGCGGTCTGTTGGGAAAGTACGAAGTTGAAAATCGTTCCATTGTTTTGGATGCTGAATTAAAGAGCGATCCATCCCTCGGTTTAGCAACCTTGGTCAATGGTGTGGTCTATGACCTGCTCTATCAAAATCGTTTTGCAGGTCCAGTAACTCCCGAGGTGGCTGAGTTGGCCGTGGTCGGTACCGGCCTTGGTGCGTTGCGTAACGGAATTGGATTGGTCGGCAAGGTCGGTTCCCACTGGGATTCAACTCGGTGGGAAATCTCGCCACGTCCATTCCTTGACTTTCAGACACTGGCGTATGCCAATGCAATTGCCGCTTGGGCTAGGGGTGACCAAAACCCGGATTGGACGAGCGAGATGCATGGTGAAGTCAGACGCCCCATGCAGAAGTCACTGAAATTCTTGTTTAAAACCAACGACTCGTTTTTTCAACCTGCAAAGCAGCGGTCGCTGTTGGGTCAGGCCCAAAACCAGTGGTGGGAACTTGCTGCCACTGATTCTGCATCGCAAAAAGTAATCGCGATCCGGCATCTGGAATCGGATCAGGAGTTGAGTGACAAGCAGCAAGCACTGATCTTAGAGCATCTCGATTCCCCCAATCGTGCGATCGTGCTGCATGCAATCGCGACGGTTGAACGAATGGCGGTGGGGCACCGTCCCATCGCGAACGAGGCAATCGTTGGCCGTCTCAGAATGTTAGCCGATCATCGAGACGATGAGATTTCAGCAAAAGCGATGTGCACTGTTACCCGCTTGAAAGAGTTGGATGAGAATACGATTGATATCGCAGCCAACATGTTGGAAAGCCAATACAGGCACGTCATTTACGCTGGTGCTTACGCTTTTTCGTCAATCGATTCCATTCCGGATCATGTTCTAAAGCTTGTAGACCGGGCCTTTGTTCGTGCGTTACAAGCCTGCGACTATGAATTTGTCGGAATGTTTGCGCAGGCGTATAAACGATGGCTTGATGATCCAGAAACGCATCTTCAGAATCTGTTGCAAAATAGTACCGAATACCTGCCGGTCGCCCTGGACGCGCTCAACCAGGAACCTGACCAGGTCGTCTCGATCGGATAACTCGGTGACATCTCTTAACGTGGGAGTTGCTCAGCTCTTTAATCGTGGTTTTCAGTCGCGGTTTTCAGTTGCGGTAAACGTCATGAATACGCCCGTTTTTCCGACCGCGGGCCGCCTAGGTAAGCCTCAGCCGTTTCAGCTTGGCCAATGCTAATCCATTGACCCGAAAACAAGCTCTTTACGAGTTCCACGCGTGCGGCGTCGTTGACACCACCTGCAGATTTCCCCATCCCTGACTCTTCAGTTTGAAGTTGATTCGTTTACAGCAGTAATGGGCTCTTCTTTAATCGCTGGGGAACTGATCTCTTGGGAGACAATCGGATCGAACGGCTTGCAGTGGACCTCTCGCCGACTGGTAAGATCGATCCCTTGTTGTTTTTGGGGTAGACTGCGAGTTGTAGTAGGGCAAGAAACGGTAAGATGTGAACTGACTTCCGGAACGTGGCCTGCTCGGTTTCGTTTATAATTCAGCGAACTGCGGAAGAGTGCTTTCTGGCCCGACTCATTGACCGCAGGTCCCCCCCCGCCGTCCTCTAATCTTGGTTCATGTCTGAGATGAAACCGCTTGTAATCATTACTTTGCTTTTTGCTCTGGTGCCCGGACCCGGCTGGGCCTCGGAGGAATCAGAGTCGCTTTCACTGCTGGTGAAGACGCTCGAAAACACAAAAGATCCCAACATTCGAGCAGCTTTGATGCGGGGAATGCTTAGCGGTCTTGCCGGCCGTCGTGATGTTTCACCACCGGAGGGGTGGGGAAAAGTGAGCCGCGAGCTTGCCAAGAGCGAGGTGGATGAAACGCGAGAGCTTTCGATGCAGCTGTCGCAAATTTTTGGTGACAGCGACGCGATCCAACGCGCCCTAATGTTAGTCAAAGATGATGCCGCCGAACCTCGTCTGCGTCGCATTGC
>JARGNK010000212.1:0-2972 GCA_029213145.1 Rubripirellula sp.
AGCAATCTTCGGACGAGCAATCTTCGGACGAGCAATCTTCAGACGAGCAATCTTCAGACGAGCAATCTTCAGACGAGCAATCTTCAGACGAGCAATCTTCAGACGAGCAATCTTCAGACGAGCAATCTTCAGACGAACAATCCTCAGACGAACAATCCTCAGACGAACAATCCTCAGACGAACAATCCTCTGATTCGACTCCTCGCGGTGAATTGAGTTCGGTTAATCCCGATGAATCGAGTAAGGATTCGCCAACGGGATCTGCGGTGAGTCCGCAGCAGGAGATGGGAATGAGCCAAGAGGAGGCGCGGAAATTGCTTCAGTCGATTCGCGACCGTGACTTGATTCGGCGTCTGCGTCGGCAAGCGCGTTTGCGATCGCAACGAGTTCCTGTGGAGCGAGACTGGTGATTGGAAGGCGAATTCTCTTTTGGTTAGGTTTGGCAAGCTGTTGGTGGTTCACAACGAACGGTGCAGAGTGTCGAGCAGCCGATGTTGATACCGACGTGTCGGTACGCGAAACGGTGGTTGGGTTGCCGGTTATTTTGCGAATTCAGATCTCGAATTCAGTCGCTCACGAGCCGCCGGAGTTTCCGAGAGTCGATGGTTTAAAGATCGAGCAAGCGGGCCCGCCCTCGCGCAGTCGTCGTATTTCTATCCAAAACAACCGGCGGGTAGAGAAATCCAACATCATCTATTCCTTTCGCATCACGCCGTTGCGTGAGGGAACCTTCATCATTCCGCCGGTTCGCGTTTCGGCCGATGGTATTTCTCGAGTCACTAGGGTTGTGCGAATTGTCGCAACCAAAGGCGAAACCAACGATCTTTTGTTTGTGGAGGTCGAGGGGGATGCTAACGAGATTTACGTGGGTGAATCGTTGCGATTGACCTTGAAGATCTGGATTCGACCGTACCGCGATCGTCAGCTCCAGCAACGATTGAGCGAAGGCGATATGTGGAATCAGATTGCCCAGCAATCGAATTGGGGCAGCTTTCAGTCAATCTTTGATGAGATGAATGCCAATCGGCAACGGCCCGGTGGCCGCAGCGTTTTGCGCAAGGACTCGGCTGGTAACGAGTTGGAATATTACTTGTATGAAATCGATACCCTCATTTACCCAGATCGAGCCGAACGAATCGACGGGGGTGATGTGCGGGTTGTGCTTGAGTACCCGACGCGAATCGGACGGTCCCGAAGTCCATTTTCTCTTTTGAATGAGAGTGACTTCTTTGGTGGTGGTAGTCCGTTTGGCGACAGTCCCTTCGATGATCCTTTTTTTGGGGGTGGTATGAGGGTGGTCGAAGTGAATCCGATTGTTGGTTTGGCGGTAGTCGATCCAATCGTTGTCAAGCCTGTGCCAGCGAAGAATCGGCCTGATGATTACCGCGGTGCGGTTGGACAGTATTCGATCATTACCCAAGCGAGTCCTACCGAGGTACGAGCGGGTGAACCGATCACACTGAGGATTGCCATCGACGGTGCTGGCCCGCTCGATCTTGTTCGTGCACCGCCAATCGAGCAGCAGCCGGATTTGGTGCGTGACTTCAAAGTGCCGGATGAACCTTTGGCGGGATTTGTTGACCAGCAAAGAAAAGTGTTCAGCACCAGCATTCGCCCACTGCGGGCTGGCGTAACGGAGATACCAGGGATTGCTTTTAGTTACTTTGATCCCGATAAGGAATCATTTGTCACAACCAGCAGCAATCCGATAGCGATTCGAGTTGGTGAAGCAGATGTGTTGGAACTCGACGGGATCGCGGGCGCTGCAACGACCGGGAAGCGTGGACGCGATCCTGAAGGGGAGCCTGAATCTCAGGATGGCAAGGTTGCCGAAAGAACTTCGATGCGACCGCCGTCGCTGGCGTCCGGCGATCTATTGAATTTTGTGCCTCGCGCGACCTTTGTTCAGCCGGCAGCGTTTCTGTTGCTGGGAACAGGGCCACTGGCGGCGGTTCTGGTCCTTTTGGTTCGCTCACGCAGTACGTTGCGGCGATTCGTTCCAGCCCGTCGACGGCTTCGTTCTAAATTGACGACGGCGATGACAACGGACCAAATTGCAGTGGCCTTGGAGTTGTTTCTAGCGGAGCATTATCGGTTGGCCGAGAGCAGTGTTCGTCGAGACCAGGCAATCGGCAGACTTCGCGGAGCGGGGCAGGCTGACTTGGCGATTCGCGTTGAGCGATTCTACTCATCGTGCGATTCAACGAAGCCCTCTGGCGACATGGATGCACTCGATGCACTTCGCCGCGAAGCATCAGAGATCGCGGATGAGCTGATTTTGGTTCGTCGGAATGGTGCGGGCCTGGGGCCAGTGTCCCGCGCCGCAGTATTCATGTTGCTTGGGTTTTTCTCAGTGCCTGTTATGGCATTGCACGCCAGCGAGATTGAGCTTTCGCTTTCACAGCAACAGATTTTGTTGAACGAGGCGTTGCCGATTGATTCCGCATTAGAAGGTGAAGCGCTTGACCGGCAACTCGAGGTTTCCAAAGTTAAACTGCAAACCCTGGTTGACAGCGGCGTTCAGAACGACGAGCTCTACTTCAACCTGGGGAGCCTTTACCAGCGAACCGGCGACCTTGGACGAGCTGCCGCCTACTATCGACGCGCACTTCGTTTGAATCCAATCGAGCCACGGTATCAAACTTGGCTTGGGGAAGTAGAGACGGAACTTGGATTGTCGCGGACCAGGATGGCCGACAGTGGCTGGGGTGACTGGCTGTCGAGTTGGCACGCGGTGATTCCCCTGCGTTGGTCGCTCACGACTTTCGTGATTGCTTGGTTCGCGTTTTGGCTGCTGGTTGTCCTTCGTTTGCTTGGAATGCGTTCCTTTTCAACGCCCGCGGCGATTTGTTGTTTCTTGGTGCTGGTGGAAGCCGGAATTGTTTTTGGTTCGAAATTTACGGAGTTTGTCCGCGATGACACGGCGGTGCTCGTTGTCGATCGGGTAACGCTGCGGGAGGGAGATGGTGAAG
>JARGNK010000212.1:2982-11061 GCA_029213145.1 Rubripirellula sp.
CGGTGATCGAGCTCGCTTCTGCTGCTGGTCGCCCCGTTAAGTGTATCGCTTCACGTGGGCGTTGGATCCAGATTCAGCTCGATAATGGTACTGTTGGTTGGGTGCCAGCTGACACAGCCGTGACCATCTAAGTTACGATTGGAAATTCACGCTCTCTAGTTCGATCGAGGAATTTTCAATGGTTCGTGTCTTGTTCGCCGGTTGTTGTTTAGGGGTCGCCGGTTGTTGTTTAGGGGTCATCGTGTCCGCAGCGTTCGCGACTGAAACGAATCCAGCGGCCGAAACACCGCTTGCTGAGGCGGGGCGGGGCATTTGCGTGAGTGCTGAACTGATTTACTCGCTAGATGATCGCCCTACGCCACAGTGTCATGCGTCGACGATCGCCGAAACGGAGTCGGGGATGGTGGCGGCTTGGTTTGCGGGGACCCATGAAAAGAATCCTGACGTGGGGATACGGGTTGCGAGACATGACGGTGACCGTTGGCTGCCGTCTGCAGAGGTCGCCAATGGGATCCAGACCGATGGTACAAGGTATCCCTGTTGGAATCCGGTCTTGTTTCAACCGAGTACCGGTCCACTTATGTTGTTTTACAAAGTTGGACCGAGTCCCTCGCAATGGTGGGGAATGCTGATGACGTCAGCAGATGACGGGGTGACATGGTCGTCGGCAAGAAAACTTGGAACCGATCCAAAACTGGGACAGGAAAATCCCCACTTGGCTGGTCCCGTCAAAAATAAGCCGATTGAATTACGCCAGGGTGAGATCTTATGCCCCAGCAGCACGGAGCATCGCGGTTGGCGGGTGCATTTTGAATTAACACGTGATGGCGGAAAGACCTGGGAAGTTGTCGGGCCAATCAATGATGCCAGTAAATACGATGCCATTCAGCCGAGCGTTTTGACTTACGGCAAGGGGCGGATGCAGATCCTGTGTCGAACGAAACAACAAGTGGTTGCTAGCAGTTGGTCGGAAGATGGTGGTCAAACTTGGAGTGGGTTGGGCGAGACCGGACTTCCCAATCCGAATGCCGGCACGGACGCGGTTACCCTCCGCGGCGGACGACAATTATTGGTTTACAACCATACCAAACGGGGCGGCGACTTTCCGGCGGGACGTGAAATGCTGAACGTTGCAATTTCCAAGGATGGTAAGGCTTGGGAACCGATCCTGACGCTGGAAAAAAAAGATGGCAGCGAATTTTCTTATCCAGCCGTCATCCAGGCTTCCGACGGTAAAGTCCACATCACCTACACCTATTTACGACGTGGCGTGAAGCATGTCGTGCTTGATCTTGATTCTGGGGCGTAACCTGCTCGTGCTGTTTCCCTGGGACCGGTCGATCGAGATCAAATTGGACGACGGCACAATCTCCGACGCGCGGAATCTGGGCTCCTGGTGCACGAGCGGGTGTCGTGGGTTAGGGCTGATCACGTGATGCGGATCGCACCTTCGATAACTCGCTGGCTAGGTCGGAGATGTCCTCGCTGCCGGAGAGATTGTTTGTTTCCTTTGGGTCGACTTGGTGGTCGTACAGCATTTTGCCGGTCAAGTCGCCAGCACCACCGCGAGTGTGGTATTCGCTGTAGCGATAGCGATCGGTTCGGATGGTGTCGCCAAGCCGATATCTTCCCACGGCGATCGGCTTGCCCGGCAGCTTGGGGTTTTTCAAAAGTGAGGTAAAGCTTGTTCCCTGAACGGTTTTGGGGACGTTGATTCCGGCCAACTCACAGAGCGATGGGTAGACATCGATGAATTCGATCAATGCTGGTGTCTTCGCGCCGCCTTGAACGCCCGGGGCCGCCACCATCAAAGGTGCGTGCATGGATGTTTCGAAACAGGAGTGCTTATTCCACATGCCATGTTCACCGAGCTGCCAACCGTGATCTCCCCATAGCACCACGATGGTGTTTTCGGACAAGCCATTCTTGTCAAGCGATTCAAGTAACCGGCCTAATTGGGCGTCGATAAAACTGACGCAGGCATAGTAGCCATGAATCAGCTCTCTCGCTTGTTGGCGACTTACCGGGCCCCGCGGTGGAATGGTGGAATAGGCACGCAGTTCACCTGATGTGTGGACGGCGCCTTGGGGAGCACCCGGGGGTGGTTCACTGTTTGTGGGGAGATCAATTTTTTCAAAGTCATAGAGGTCCCAATATTTTTTTGGAGCACAGAATGGAAGGTGCGGCTTGAAAAAGCCAACTGCCAAAAAAAACGGTTCCTCGTTTTCAGCAAATCGATCTAGGTAACTGATCGCCCGCGTTGCTGTTTCGTAATCTCGGTATTGATCGTCTGCCGCATCGACTGCTTCGTAGGGTAAGCCCCGCACTTTTTGGCGGGCAGGATATTTGCGGCGATGAGCGGCAATGGCCGCTTGCTGAACCCCGGGCTCGTGGTAGTCGCTGAGCTTGGACCGCCAGGGTGGTTCCGACCAACCGGAGGCGTTGTCATTCACAAAGTGAAAGATTTTGCCGAGGCTGATCGAGGTATACCCGTTTTGTTTGAAGTGTGTGTTCAAGGTGGTCGCGGTGGGTACCTCTTGGTCGGCACGAGCGGTGTAGGAAACAAAGCGGGTTGGGTTTGGCCGAACGCCTGTCATTAGCGAGGCGCGGCTGGCTCCACACGTTGGAACCATGCAGTAGGCACGCGAAAATGTCACACCTCGTTTTGCCAAATCATCAAAATTTGGTGTGTGCATGAAATCCTTGCCGTAGCAGGAAAGTTGCGGTCGCAGGTCATCGATCGCGATGAAGAGCACGTTGGGTTTCCGTTCGGCAGTCGCTGTGGAACATGCGAGTAGTATTCCGAAGCAAAAGGCCAACAGCAGCGTCAGCATTCGTTTGCAGAGCATCCGTTTGCCAGAGAACTTCCGTTTGCCAGAGTATTTGTGTTTGCCAGAGAATTTGTGTTTGCCAGAGAATTTCCGGGGCCACCGCTCCACCTCGCTAGGATTCGTTGACATTGGGATTGAGTCGCAAGGTGGTTGATACATGGTTCTCGTTTCTTAGGTTTTGCTGGGCTGGCAGATGGAAGCAGTCACCTGAAAAGGTCTCATGATTTGCTGGTATGAACCGCTTTTGATGGGCAGTCTTCTACGTCGATTCGCCTGCATCGCAGTTTAGCTCGCCTGCATTGTAGGTTAGCGGTGCGGCGGGGCAGTTTAGCGGAGCGGCGGGCAGTTTAGCGGAGCGATGGGGCAGGGGGATGCGTGGCAAAGAATGCTGACGCTGTTGTTGGCATTTTGCTCTCTTGTTAACGGCAATCGATCGCGCCGGGCAGCGGGTGGGGCTAGAGAACGTTGGGGCTAGCGAATGGGCGGCCGCCTGGTAGCGACTTGGGCAATTCAGTTCGATCGCCTTTGATGCGCGCTCGGGCCGGTAAACTTCGCCGGTCGGATGTCGAGATTACAAGGATCGTGATTGGTCGATGACTGAGCCCAGCGGTCCCATTTCGCCAGCGGTCCCATGATCAGGCCCGTCGTCTGGCGGTCGCATCGGATGAGATAGGTAAACTTACGGGGATTTAATTCTGAATACAGCGATCCGGGTTGCGGGAGCCTCTCCAGCTTGTCCTTCGCCGCACCGCCGCGACTCCGGTGCGTTGGCGGATCTGAGAGAAGCCAACGTGAAGTGAACGTCTAACCGCTTTTTCAGGCCGAAAACATTCCAAAAATTGGCTTGCTTCACGCTTGATCCCTATCAGGAGTCACGCAGGGGCCCCGCTGCAGAGGGGCTTTGCCTGATTTGATGTCGCTGACGCGGCAGTTTTACGCCTTTCCGCTTGGTTCCTTGCCAGCGGGTAACTATCATGAAGGCACGACGGACGTCCGTTTATCCCTGGGGACGTGGAATCGGGTCGATCTGGCCGAGGTCTGCGAGAGGGTAATCGGAACCGCCTCATCCGTTTATGGGTTCTGAACCTTGGGCAGTTTTGCTTGAGGCGTAGGGACAGTTTCAATCCGTGTTGGCCGAACAGCCTTATCCAGGCCAACGAGGCGAATTCACCTAAAGGAACATTTCCGTGAGCATGGCCCTAAACCTCTCCCAACGTCTGAGATTTTCGATCGCTGCCTTGGCGTTAGCTAGTTTGGCGATTGCCCCTGTTTGCCGAGCCGCTGATGACGGCGAGGCGAATGCAATTCAAGCTGACTTGTTCGACGCGATGGACGCGGGGCAAGTCGATGTAAAGTTCATTCCGCAAAGTGCTGCAAAAGCCAATGTGCTGATAAAGAACTTGACCGACCAGCCGTTAGAACTGCGGTTGCCTGAAGCCTTTGCCGGCGTACCAATTCTCGGTCAGGGAATGATGGGCGGCATGGGCGGCATGGGCGGCGGCGGCATGGGTGGCATGGGCGGCGGCGGCATGGGCGGTGGCGGCGGCCAAGGCATGGGCGGCGGCATGGGCGGCGGTGGCATGGGTGGCATGGGCGGCGGCGGAATGGGCGGCGGCGGAATGGGCGGCGGTGGCGGCTTCATGCGAGTTGCTCCCGAACGCGTCCGGAAAGTCGCGGTGACCACGGTGTGCCTCGAGCACGGCAAACCTGACCCAAATCCAAAGATGGCCTACAAAATGATTCCCCTGAGCGAGTTCACCAGCAACGCAGAGGTGCGTGTGGTTTGCGAAGCTTTGGGCCATGGCCAGATCACGCAAAACACCGCTCAGGCGGCTGCTTGGCACCTCATGGACGACATGTCATGGCGTGAGTTGGCGGCTAAGAACCGCGTGGAAAGCAAATACACCGGCAACATTCGCTGGTTTTCCCCCATCGAACTGCAAACCGCAGTGGCTGTCGTTCGCGAAGCAAGCCGGATTGCTGAGCGACGCGAAGACGAAACCAGCGACAGTGACAGCGAGTACGACACAAGCTACGGAAGCTGATTCTCTGGCCCGCCCGAATTTGAGTCGTAATCAACGTCCTCGGTATCCCCGGGGACGTTTTTCTTTTGCCCGATTGGATGCTTTTGCCCAGCTGTTGAAGCTCTTTTGATCCTCACAGCTTGATTTAATCACGGTTGGCCATTTGCGTGATTTCGAGTCGTCCGATCTAATCAAGGCTGCACCGTTTGGTTTTGCCAGCTCGACAGCGGGTTGATAGACGGTTGCCAAGTACTCTGAACCACGGTTGCTTCCACGTCGGATGCCGATGGCGTCCCGCCGGAATGTCATCTCTGGTCATCGTTCGACTCTCGATCGACTCGGTTCGATTTTCACGCCTTCGGTTCGTTCGCACACGGGTTCCCCTTTGAAACCAAGCTCACTTCCGATCATTTCAGACACGGCGACACCTTCAAGTGCCGCTGCACCCGACCAGGCGGATGGAACCGCTCGTGGCCGCTATGCCGTCATCAGTCTCGGTTGTCCCAAGAATTTGGTCGATACCGAGCAGATGCTCGGCCGCTTGGACGAGGATGGTTATCGCATGGTCGACTCGGTCGACGGCGCTGACTTCGTCGTCGTCAATACTTGTGGATTCATCGATTCTGCCCGCGACGAATCGCTGGGTGCGATCGATGAGATGCTGGACCTAAAACGGCAAGGTAAAATCCGCGGAGTCGTTGTTACTGGTTGCTTGGCCGAGCGTCAGCAGGGAAAGCTTCTGGAATCGCGTCCCGAAATCGATGCGATGGTCGGTGTGTTCGGCCGCAACGAGATTGTGGGGGTGGTCGATCGGTTGCAGGCCGGTGTTGAAGAGCAACAGCAGGTATTTCGGCCCGCAGCTATCCGTCCTCTCTCGGACGCGGTCCGCACTCCGGTAACCCCCAGGCACTTCGCCTATTTGAAAATCAGCGAAGGCTGTGATCGCCTGTGCACATTTTGTGCGATTCCCAAAATGCGGGGCAAGCATTACAGCAAGCCGATCGAACAGGTTATCGATGAGGCAAAGCGACTTGGCGACAGTGGTGTTCGCGAGGTCGTCGTGGTCGCTCAAGACACGACCTACTACGGCAAGGATTTATACGGCAAGCCTCGTCTGAATGACTTGTTGACCGAGTTGGATCGAATTGAGTCGCTCGATTGGATTCGTTTGATGTACTTCTATCCGATGTATATCGATGATGCCTTGATCGACACATTGGCCGGCGCCAAGCGTATCGTTCCATATATCGATATGCCCCTTCAGCACGCGAGTGATGCCATGCTGAAGCGAATGGCCCGCAAGACGACACGTTCGAGTCAAGAAGCGATCTTGTCTCGGCTCCGTGAACGGATCGATGGATTGGCAATGAGAACCACGATGATCACTGGGTTTCCCGGTGAGACGGATGAAGATTTTGCTGAGTTGGTTGATTTCGTCCAGCAACAGCGTTTCGAGCACCTCGGTGTGTTCACCTATTCGGTCGAAGAGGATACGCCTGCCGCAAGACTTCCCAATCGCGTTTCTACGGAGGTCATGCAGCGCCGCAATGATCAACTGATGGAGGTTCAGCAGGAGATTGCATTCGAATGGACATCAAGCCGTGTCGGATCCGTTGAGCGTGTCCTGCTCGATGCGCCGCTGCCTGACCAACCGGGGGTTTGGATTGGACGGAGTCGCTGGGAGGCCCCTGACATTGACGGAATCATTTATGTCTCGGGTTTCGAATCGGATCCCGAAGTTGGCACCATGGTTGATTGTGAAATCGTCGCCGCTGACGGCTATGACTTGGTGGCAGCTCCGCTGTAACCGGTCAGGACGGAGCCTCATCTGTAACCTGCTGGCAAATTCGGCGATAGCTTGACCAGTTCCCGTAACGCAGCATCTGCCAAGCGGAATATCCGGGCGTATCGTATTGGGAAGCATGGGCTCTCTAAAACAGGCTTTAACTAAAGCAGCTTGAAACGTTTGGTGATCTTGGCGGCGAAGCGGATCGTCAGGTTGTTTGTTGGGAAACTAGCTGCTTAGTGAGCTGTTGAAGTGCTGTCGATTCGAGCTGTTCAAATGGTTGGTTCCCAAACCAGGCGACTCCCCTTCCTGCGTATATCTCGGTAAACTTGCGACTGCTCGGGTAAATCCGGCCGCCCGCTACTTTTGGTGGGCTCTGGGCAAGGGGTGGCATCATTGAATGGCATCGTTGGTTATCCGTATTCCCGCTGTTTCTGTTGAGACCCATGAGCAACGCGAAGTCCATTTACAACGTCCCTAACGGTTTGACCCTGGCTCGGTTTGCCTTGGCAATCGCCGTGATGGCGTTGATTCCAATTCGCGAATACTGGTGGGGGTTGATCCTGTTTGCCATCGCTGCATCGACCGACTGGATGGACGGTTATTGGGCGAGGAAATATGGGCAAGTCACGAAGCTCGGACGGATCTTCGACCCGTTCGTCGACAAAATCATCATCTGCGGAACGTTTATCGCATTGGTCGAAGTGCCAGATTCGGGGGTCGCTTCCTGGATGGCGACCATCGTGGTCGGTCGGGAATTGCTGGTCACAAGTCTGCGCGGGATGATCGAAGGTTCGGGTGGTGATTTCTCGGCGCGACAATTGGGCAAATGGAAAATGGTGCTGCAATGTGCTGCTGTGATCGCCGTTTTGTTGTTCCTGATTTACCCCAACACCCAATGGCTGTCGTGGACCAGTTTGTCGCTGCTTTGGGCCGCGATTTTGTTGACCGTCTACTCCGGTTTCGAATATACCGTGATTGCTGCCAAAGCAATGCAAGATGAACCGGCCCCAAGCGACAACGATTAATGATTCAGTTGCTGCTCCTGTTGGTCAACTTGTTGATGATCGTGGCCGTGATCGCGAGCGGCATCTGCTGGGTGAAAATGCTTCGTCGGCGACGAGGCATGACATTTCGCGAAAAAGTCGAGTCACTCCTGCCCGCCCGTGTGCAGGAACGTCCCTACCGCAGTAACGCGGATGGTTTAGCGATTTTCGTGACAGCTTCGATCATGTTGTGCACGATGGCCGTGAGTCAACAAATGATCTCTAATGAATTTGTCCAACGGGGATGGATTCAAACGATGAAGTCAGATTCGGATTCGCTTGCCGAGGTGGAAACGCAGCAGGTTAGCGAACCGAAACAGATCAGCGATTCGGCGACCGGATTAGAATCCGGTCCAACGGATTCCTCTGCAGCCGGTGTGACCACCGCGGGC
>JARGNK010000017.1:0-3225 GCA_029213145.1 Rubripirellula sp.
TACCGCTTTACCCCTTACCCGCCCAGGCCCCGCCGCAGGCGGGTCGAAATTTGAAACGGAAATGAGGATTTCATCTCACGTTTGGCGCGCACGATGGAGGCGAAGATGAAGCGGCAGGACGAACTGGTGGTAATCACCAAGACATACGACCTGATTCTGTGGAGTTGCAACCACACAGGACGCTTCCCGCGGCAGCACCGGTTTGTCCTGGGTGAACGATTGGAACGCAGCCTCTACGACCTGTTGGAAACGCTGATTCAGGCCAAATACAGTCAGGATCGAACGCCGTTATTGAAAGATGCCAACCTGAAACTGGAAATCCTCCGCTTCCAGATGCGGCTGGCGAAAGACCTTGAGTGTCTGCAAATGAAGAGCTACGCCTTTGCAGCCAAGCAGATTGATGAGATCGGAAAACTGGTCGGTGGCTGGCTTCGATCAGGAAAGGCCAGCTGACAAAACGGTACTTTACAGCGGAAGACCTAGCGGATGATCTTGATGCCGTGCCGACCCACACACCGACCTCGATTAATTCCTGTGAGGTTCAGCTTGCCGGTTTGATCGAACAAATGTTGATCAAATGTCGATCAGCACTCCGGAAATTTGAGCCGAGAATTGTCACTCCGAAAGATGGATTGTAGGATCGAAACGGGATGACAAAGGAAAAGCGACCCCGATCTAGTTCCCTTTGAACAACTGACAAAGATCGAACAAAATTACGATTGCAACGTTATCGAAGATGTGCTCAAGGCCGCCGTGGCGCCCTGAACACGAAATAGACATCAGCACCGAATTGAAATGACTTACAAACCAACGCCGTTGGATACGCACCCGCTTCCTCTATCCGCTGATATCGAGGAGTTGACTGACGCATTGGCGTCTCATTCGCACGAAGCATGGGCGGAACGAAAGATTGCTGAAGGTTGGACGTATGGGCCAGATCGTGATGATTCGCGAAAGCAGCACCCCTGTTTGATGCCATACAGTGAGCTCGAGGAATCCGAAGCTCTGGCTCGTCGCAAGGTCGCCGCTGAATCTGTGAACGCCATCTTGGCGTTGGGTTATCGAATTACACCCGGTCCGACCCGCAAGCGAGCCTCGACGAGTCAGGAGGCCATTGCGTTGAAAACCGCAAATGAACTTGTTGAGCAGCTGAAAGAGGCAGAATCCGACTCAGGCGAACTGGAGCTCGGGATCCTGTTGCAGATTTGGAACGCGCGCTGTGATGATGATCGAGCGTGGTTCTGCCAACCCGAACTCTATCGTCAACTGGGCAGGCGTTTCCTGAAGTTAGGTGAACCACCCTTGGCGAGAGAAGTGGCCCTGACGGCACTGGAATTGAGCGTTGACGATGATAGGGGCGAACCATTCACACCTTGGGATCAAGATGTTGAACTACGGCAGATCTACGGACTTGCACTGGCCCGCAGCGGCAGTCCCACGCCCGCTCAAAAAGTTCTTTCGAAATTGCGCGATGAAGGGCATGTCGATCAAGAAACGCTCGGGATCCTAGCGCGAACCTATAAAGATCAAGCCTTTTCGCCGGGAATCACGCCGAAACACCGTCGGCAGTTACTCGAGGTTTCGTTAGAACGCTATCGCAGTGCGCACCAATTGACCGCAGGATTTTGGACCGGAATCAATGTCGCAACCTTGCTACGTTTGCTCGACGAAGGGGAAGAATCAGAGCGAGTTGCGATCCAGGTGAGATCACAATGCCAGGCCGATCTTGATCGGGTGACCGCCGCAGGCGTACCCGTCGCACAAACTTATTGGCACTGGGCAACGCTTGGTGAAGTTGCCTTAAACCAGGGTGAGTTTGAGGAAGCAGCGCGGCATTACACTCACGCGCAAACGCTAGCCAAATTGAACTATGGTGACTTGAACGTGACGCGGCGACATGCGCGTTGGTTGCTCGATTACTGGATTCATCGGGGAGACCTTCAAGAAGAGGATCGTGCGAAATTGGACCAATGGCTGCCGATCTCGCCCGTGGTTGCTTTTAGCGGTCACATGATCGATGCCGAAAGCCGCCAGAAGCCGCGGTTTCCCGATGCGGCAACCGCAGATGTTGATACAGCGATACGGCACTGGTTAGTCCAGCAGCAAGCCTTCATTGGTTATTCATCGGCTGCCTGTGGTGCTGATTTATTGTTCCAGAAAGCAATTCAAGATTTTGGCGGTGAATCCCGAATTGTTTTGCCATTTGATGTTGAGCCCTTTCGGCAACAGAGCGTTGCTTTCGCGGGCCCAAAATGGAATTCACTGTTTGACGACGTCATCAACAATGCCACCCAGGTGATCATCGCTTCGCCCCAAAGAACCCACGGCGACGGAATAGCATTCGAATATGCCAACTTGGTGCTTCACGGGTTAGCCACTTTGCGGGCAACGGAATTGCAGGGCGAAAATTGCGAACCGATTGGCTTGACCGTGTGGGATGGTGGTCCAGGTCAAGGCAGAGGCGGTACCGCCCATGTCGTCAAACAATGGCAGGACTTGGGGATGGAGGTTCATCAGATCGACGTTTCACGCTATGGGGAACCGATCTCCAGCATCCCATCGCAACCCGCCCCTGCGGTCGAGTTGCCCGTGATTAAAAATCCATCCAGTCTCGATGCCCAAGTCTTTGTGGAGGGCGATGCAACGACCGACACACGTGTGATGGCCATGTTGTTTGGCGATGCGGTCAATTTCAGCAAACTCGACGAACATCAGGTAAGCCAGTTTATCGAACATTTCATGCACCCAATCGGCAACATCATTCGTCGCTATGAGGAGACGAATGTCGTTCGTAATACTTGGGGTGATGGGATCTACCTGGTCTTTGATCACGTTCGTGAGGCAGGACTTTGTGCGCTGGAAATCTGCGAATTTACAAGCCAACAGATAGCCCGAAATGCATGGAAAAAACATCGATTGCCGGAGAATTTGAACGTGCGAATCGCGTTGCATGCCGGGCCGGTATTCGGCTGTGTGGATCCGATTACTGGTATCAAGAATTACACGGGAACCCATGTCAGTCGAGCTGCGAGGCTGGAGCCAAAGACGCCACCCGGTGAAGTGTATGCCAGCGAAGCATTTGCTGCGTTGTGTAGTCAGTATCGAGTTCGTGAATTCAAGTGCGAGTATGTCAAGCAGTTGGCTTGGGCCAAACACTACGGCTCGTTCCCGACATTCGTCATTCGCTCGGCCACAGCGATTGAATCTGTTTTCTAGTTCGGGATG
>JARGNK010000017.1:3325-22970 GCA_029213145.1 Rubripirellula sp.
TGTTTTCTAGTTCGGGATGGTTCAATCCTCAGGCAGGATTGACGGACTTCGAAATCGCACGCCCAGCAACGACCCACAACTCCTGAGCGGAACGGCGCTAGCCGCCGGTCTCTGGTGCCAGTCTGGTTTTTCGTGGCGGTTTTTTCGCGTTGATTCTTGCTCCGGCCGATTTGACTTTTGCAACGCCGCCTTACGCCGCCAGAAAAAGGCAGTCATCGGTAGATCTCGCGCTGGCAACCTATTGGATCGAACTTGCATCAGGATTCCAATATTTGACGGCGGGCGGACGTCATCAGACGAAAAACCGCAAGTGCTTACCTGCCCCGTTTCTCAGACGTCCGCTCTTGAGAAATTTCTCGTGCGGATGAATCGGAGTGTCACACCGCCTGGGAGTGAGGTTATTGTTTGTCCGCCGACTCGGAATTGGCGGGGGGCGAACCAAAATCTGTATCAGGCCGGAAGGCGATCTTTTGGTAACGGTTGCCTTGCTTTCGAATGATATCGCGCCAACCATCACTCCAGATAACCCTTGCTTCACCGTTAACCAATTTCCATGTTCCGGTGGCGTTTGGGACGTGACTTTTCTGCGCCGTGTAATCGGCCTTTAACGTCATCACAAAAACAGGCTTCCCTTTGGATCGACCGATATCCCATTTGCCGACGAATTCTTCCGTTGGCTCAGTGCCTGGTTCTTGTTGAACTCCATTGAGCAGCTTATAGAGATAGTTTTCGGTTCGAACGTAAAACGCGTTTTCATCAACGGCAGGGGTCGCCATCAGCGTTTGATTGCTCAATGTATTTTCCGCGATCACTTGATATTCATTTCCCGGACGAATCACGGTGCATTTTGATTCTTCATTGAACAGGTAAATTCGGTCTTGCGCGAAGATAGGTGTTGCCGAGTAGGATCCTTCCAGGCGTTGTTTCCAGACCAAGTCACCCGTCTTTGCCCGCAGGCAGGTCATGATGCCTTCTCGATTGATTAGGTAGAGTAGGTCACCGATTAAAAGTGGTGTGGACCGTGCCGGCATCCCGCGAGTTTCTTTCCATTGGATGTGCGTATCAGTCACATCTCCGCTGCCGTCGTGTCGGATTGCCCACAGTTCGGGATGGTCGCGATCGACAATGGTGAAGACAAGTCCGTGGCCTGAGACAGGTCGTGGAAAGACGGACCATCCTTTGTGGCGAACGCGCCAAAGTTCGCGCCCATCGGTAGCGTAGCCGTAAACACCTTGGGCCGCAGCACTGATCAATTGGGTGCCGCTGCGGTGCGGCGCCAATCCAGGCATGCTATATGCTTTTCGTTGATTGACCGGGACCGTCGAATAGTCATAGGACCGGGGCGTTTTCCAAACGGTTTCTCCGGTCGCAGTGTCCAAGGCGACGATGTACTGGACGTCGCGGCCGTCCACGTGCACGACCAATTGATTGTCGATCAGAGTTGGCGAGCTAGCCGGCCCAGCATTTGTTTCATGATCGCAATTTAGGTCTCGCCGCGCCCAGACAAGCTCGCCGGTTTCGGTCGCTAAACACGCGGTGCCATAGGTGCCAAAATGAATAAAAACGTGATTCTTGCCGATTACCGGTGTGGGTGTGGCATAGGTGTTGGCCGCACTGATCTTTTGTGGTCGATCGACAGTGAAAACTTGTTGATCGAGAAGGACCTGGCCGGTGTTCTTGTCGATGCAAACAGCGAACAAACGCTTGCCGTCCAAGGTCGCCGTGGTTAGCCAGATCTGGTTACCGGAGATAACCGGTGACGACCAGCCGCGATCGTGAATCCTTGTCTTCCAAGCTACATTTTCAACCTCTGTCCATTGGATTGGTAGCTTGACCGATGTTGTGTGGCTGTTCCCTTGCGGACCAAGAAACTGCCACCATGATTCGTCAGCCATGCTGGGAGTTACAACAAACGGAAGGACCATCATGAGGAGGAAATGAAATCGCAACCTTTGTTCCTTGAGGAGGAGGTAGACAGATCGCATGAGGTAGGAGCCAGATTGCATGAGGTAGGAGACAGCGTGAGGTAGGGGGCAGCGTGAGGTAGGGGCAGCGTGAGGTAGGAGATGAATTCCTGCTAAGGGAACCGTCGACCCTTTGGATTTCCCAGTTCCATTCGTTTGACAAGATCGTCAACGATTGCGCGGATCGGAACAGACAAGACCAACACGGCGACCAAGGCTTCGGGTAAAGAGAACAGCCATCGGATGCCCGCGAAGGTGCAGATCAACAAAGTGAGCATGCCCCAGAATTCCGCCATCGAAAATTTCATGTTGATCGCGTCAAGCTCGTTCGCGCCATGTTCAGTTCGCCGATCCGATACCACTGCCATCCCTCATTCTATGGTGGGGATGAAGTACAAGTCACGTGGTATTTGGTAGATGTCCGGGCAAATTTCCGCAGTGAGGCCGAACGGCTAATTCGGTCCGGGTGGGTGGTGCCGAAGCAGCTTGTTTCGCGGATGATCACACAGGGCTGGGTGAATAACAACGAGGTTGGTCCAAAGCGAGTATCATGAGCCACGTCGTCCGATTCGGTGAGCCTTTTGCCAATGCTTGCAGTTGTCATGTTTTTTCGCATCGTCGCACCATCCCATTCGTTCATCTGTGCTCTGTTGATCGCGGTCTGTTGTTCGCCGGACCGATTGTCTGCGGAGACGAAGTCGTGGCCATTTCGTCCTGTTGCCGAACCGAATGTACCGACCACGGCGCGGGTGGACTGGAAGTCGAATGACGTTGATTCCTTCATTCAAGAAAAGTTGGATGAGGCGGGAATCGAGCCCGCGCCCATGGCGGATAAGACAACTTTGGCTCGGCGTCTCTACCTTGACCTCATTGGGTTACCGCCCACTCCGGAGGAGTTGTCGTCGCATTTAGCCGATTCGACGCCTGATGCCTACGAGAAATTGGTCAACCAGTTGCTGGATGATCCACGTTACGGAGAGCATTGGGCGCGATTCTGGTTGGATCTCGCCCGATACGCGGACACGGCGGGCTACGAAGGTGATCCCGATTTGCCGCATGCATGGCGATACCGCGACTACGTTATCGATTCACTGAATCGTGACAAACCGTATGACCAATTCATTCGCGAGCAATTAGCGGGCGACGAATTGGTTGATATCACGGGTGCTGGAGAATTACCGAACCCACCGGCCGAAAACCTCGTGGCGCTGACGTTTCTGCGACTCGCCCCATTCACCGAACCGCGTGGCGACGAATCTCGCCACGAAATGCTCAGTGAAATGACCTCAACGGTCAGTAGTGTCTTTCTGGGTCTAACGGTTGGCTGTGCGAAGTGCCATGACCACAAATACGATCCGATTCCGATCGAAGATTTCTATCGAATGAAGGCGTTCTTTGCGACGGTTCAGATTCCTCCACCGCTTCGCGGAGATGCCTTTCAAATTGGTGGTCCCACACCGACCGCGTTTTACCGGGAAGGTGAAGCGGAGTGGGCGACAAAGAAAACCCAAGAGCTTCGCAGCCAGGCGGACGCAGCAAAGCAAAAGCTGCCCGCACTCATTCAGCGTTTAAACCAAAGGCTAGGCGTTTTTGCAGGATTTGGAATTCAGTCCCTCGGCGGTGATTTCGGGAATGACTATTTCTTTGACCAGCGTTTGGTAACGGATGACCAAACCCATGTCACGGTCGTGAATGCGGACAAGAAGCGTTGGGGTTTTTTTACGGACGCACGTCCGTCAACGACACAAGGAAGTCTGGCAGGCGCAAATCGTGGTCATTGGTATTCGGGCATCAAGCAGCCAACGTACGCGTCGCTCGGTGCTGCAACCAACGGCCACGGTAAACCGGAGGCAGCATTCTTTAACGGACAGCTCGCGCATTTGTTGGTGTTCAACCGTCCGTTGAGCGAAGAGGAAATCGAATTGCCGGTCAGCTCACTTTCGCAATTAGAAGGACTCCGTTTGTGGCTGGATGCTTCCGATTTGGATGGCGATTCCACGACCACAAATTCGACCGTTCAAGATTCTTTGACCCAGGATTCTGAGGGGAGGCGAAAGGTGGAGCAGTGGCGGGCGAAAGTGGGGCAACTCACATTACGCCAATCGGATCCTGCACTGCAACCAACGCTGTCAACGTTGCCGGGTTCGGATACGCCCGCGGTTGAATTTGAGGATGATTTTCTGTCAGGCGACCCTCAGTTCCTGACGATGCTGAAGGATGCGACAGGCTCAATCGTTACTGTTTTCTCTAGCCGTGATCAGGATGAATCCTATTTGTTTGAGATCGGTGGTCAGGGACAATTTATCGCGACCTTCGTCAATCCCACGGCAAAGGTTGATGGCGGCATCGAGGATGTCATCAACGATGTGACAGACGATCGAATCACTGCCGAGGAACGCCAGGAAGTTCAATCGCTAAGAAACTTGGAAAGATTTTTGCCTCGGCAACTGAAGCGGTTGCAACCGATGGCGATGACTTTACGCCATTCTATCGGTCCGCCCTACGAGCCGGGTGTACCAACCTCACGCGTGATGCTGCGTGGCCACTGGAATGATCCCGGAAAAGAAGTGGAGCCTGGTTTTCTAAGTGCGATTACTGGGAATCAATCACCGGCACCGCTTCGACTCGATACCTTCAAACGCTGGCCGACCCGAAGTCGCCGGAAAGCGTTGGCCGACTGGATCGCGTCGCCGTCCAATCCGCTCACCGCCCGCGTGATCGTTAATCGTCTGTGGTATCGACATTTCGGCCGAGGGATTGTCGAAACACCGAGTGATTTTGGCAATCTCAGTGAGGGGGCATCGCACGAGGCATTGCTCGATTACTTGGCTTCGTTGTTGATCAAAAACCAGTGGAGCCTTAAGTCAATCCACCGGATGATCTGCAACAGCAGCACTTACCGGCAAATCTCGGCCCGGACAGATGAGCAGGCATCGAAGCGAGATCCGGCGAACGTGCTGCTATGGCGTTATCCGCTGAGAAGATTGGGTGCGGAGGTGGTGCGTGATCGGATTTTGCACGTTAGCGGGCGATTGAATGAAGAGCACTTTGGGTTGCCGATTTTTCCCCCCTTGCCCGATGCGATTGAACAACGGGTTCGCTACGACAATTCGAAATGGGCGACGCAATATGGACCGGAAGGGCGCAAGCGTAGTATTTACATTTATCAACAACGGACCTTGAACATGCCGATGCTGCAAGTCTTCGACGCACCGGTTTGTGATCAATCTCGCCCGAAGCGTTTGGAGAGTACGACGCCGCTGCAAGCATTGGCGCTTTACAATGGACCATTGGTGACCGCCGAGGTGCCGTATTTCGCGGATCGCGTCATTGCAGAGGCCGGTGATGAGCCTGTCGACCGGATTCGATACGCGATTCAGGTCGCATGGTGCCGTGTTGCGACACCCGACGAGATTGAACAGTTGGCCGATCATTACTCGCAATTTGATAATGATCGAGAGGCGATGATCAGTGTTTGTCGGATCCTGTTCAATTCAAGTGAGTTTCTGTATTTGAATTAATCATTCTGCATTTTCAATTCGACGAGCGAGCATGAGGATGAGACAGCTTCGTGCGTCGATTTGTGGATCGCTCGCCGCCCGCTTAGGGTATTGCTGTTCCCTGTGCATGATCGCTTTCGCCGGATCGTTTGAATCGATTTTTGTTAACAATCACGAACTTACCACCTGACTTACGATGCTGAATCGACGTACTTGGCTGGCGAACGTTCATAACGGGCTAGGAGCGCTGGCGTTGGCGGATGTCTTGCAAGCTTCGGGGCCGGCGACCAATCCGTACACTCCCAAGACGCCTCATCTGCCACGCAAAGCCAAGCGTTGCATCTTTCTGTTCATGCAGGGAGGTGTCAGCCAGATGGATTCCTTCGAATTCAAGCCAGAGTTGACCAGGCTGCATGGGCAACGTATTCCGGGATCCCATCACGTGGAGGGTGAGCTGCAGGGTCGGCTCACCCATGCTCATTCAATCGTTGGAAGTCCGTTTCGATTTTCGCAGCATGGTCAGTCAGGCCGGTATCTGTCCGAGCTATTTCCGCGGCTTGCTGGCCACGTCGATGACTTGGCGTTCGTTCATGGAATCGAAACCGAAAATCCAAACCATGGACCATCGACGTTGCAGGTGACGACGGGCAGTCAGTTTCCCGGTAGCGCTTCGGTTGGCAGTTGGATCAGTTATGGCTTGGGGACCGAGAATGCCAACATGCCGGGATACGTCGTGATTCAGGATCCCCGAGGGGCGCCTGTCAATGGTGGCCATGTGTGGGGGAATGGTTACTTGCCGGCAGCATTCCAGGGAACGCTACTGCGGAATGAAGGATCGCCGATTTTGAATTTGGCGCGGTCGTCGGGAATTAGCGACCAATCGCAGCGGGCAGAACTTGAGCAACTGCGCAAGCTAAATCAACGGTTTAACAACCAATACCCAGAGTCAACCGAACTGGAGGCGCGGATCGCTAGTTATGAGTTGGCTTTTCGGATGCAGACGGAGGCTCCAGAGTTGGTTGATCTATCGAGTGAACCGGATCATATTCGCCAACTCTATGGCTTGGATGATTCTCGTACGGCCGGTTTCGGAACACAGTGTCTGATGGCGCGTCGAATGGCAGAGAGTGGAGTTCGATACACCCTGTTAGTTCATGGCGTGCAGATTAACTCAAACAGTTGGGACGACCATGGCGATGTGAAGGGTGGGATGACCCGACACTCTCAAGAAGTTGACCAACCGGTCGCGGGTTTATTGGCTGATCTCAAGCAGCGAGGGATGTTGGAGGAGACGTTGGTGGTGTGGGCTTCCGAAATGGGTCGCACACCTTTTGTCCCAGGTAACGTTGGAAACAAACCAGGCCGCGATCACAATAAGTATGGTCTGGTGATGTGGATGGCCGGCGGAGATACGCGGGGCGGAGCGACGGTGGGGGCAACCGATGATTTCTCACTGCGGGCTGCCGGAGAACCGATTCCGATTCGTGACGTGCATGCCACCATCTTGAATCTGATGGGATTGGACGACGAGCAATTGCGTTATCCGCATGCCGGGCGACTCCGTCGCCTGACCGATATTGGTGGCTACGTCTTGAAAGATTTGATTCTGTAAGGATGCCGCTGGTTCGCTTCACCGTCGATGTCTTTGCGTTGCACGACGTTTGCGACGAAAAAAGTTAGCGGTGGAAACGATGCGCGATCCGTGATTCGCATTGGTCAAGGGCAAACTGCGAAACAACAGTTCCGCAGATTGCCTTCTCGCACCAAGGTGGCTACTTAAGGTTTAAGCCATAAGCCGTCGACGCATTTTTCCAGAAGAAACTTTCGGCGGCAGCTTGGTCTTTGTCAGCGAAATAGGTACTGACAAGCTTGACAAAGCTTGCGTAATCACCGGTCTTTTTTGTCACCGGCCAATTGCTACCGTAAATCAACCGCTCACTACCAAATGCGTTCCAAAGAATATCGAGCAAGCCTTGGAAGTATTCGATCGATTGGGGAGCCGGTTGGGTTGTTGATCGTTGATACAAGCCAGAAATCTTGACCGAGACGTTGGGGTGCTTGGCCAGTCGCTTGACGGCATTGATCCAGGTTTGGTTTGGCAGCTTGCCGTCAATGTTGTAGCCGAGCACGTGGTTGACGATGATCCTCAGTTTCGGAACCTCACTAGCAATACGACTGACTTCATCGATTGTGTCCGGTCCCTCTTCGTTCATCAAAACATCGAGGGCCAGGCCGGCGTCGGCGAGGTAGCGAAGGTTTTTCAGCAACTGCGGATTATTGCTGATTCCGACGCCGCGATTCATCAAGTGGAAGCGAATGCCAACGAAACGGGGGTCCGCCTTCAATCGGTCCAGGTTTTTTTGGAACGATGGTTTGAGAGGATCGAGGTTGCCAACCAAACCGACAAAGAAATCGTCATCATCAACCAAGTCAAGGACCCAGTCATTGTCATCGACGCGGGGGCTTGCTTCAACGATGACGACGCCGGTCACACCAGCTGGTTTCGCGACCCTGTGGTATTCGGCCGGTAGATGCGGTTTGTGCAAAATCTGGTCGTCCTTCGGTGGCCATGGAACGGAGTTGGGGTGATCGGAATCGTAGACCTCACGCGTTGTATCGTAGAGATGAATGTGGGTATCGATCAGATGCTTTACGTTGAGTTGGGAGTTGCTTTGTTGAGCCATGGCAGGCGATAGGCCGCCCGCGCCCATGGCAACGAAAATTCCTACGAGTAACAGAGGTCGCATCCGATTGTTTCCTAAGCGAAGGTGGGTGAACGGAACGCCATAGGATACTTTGACTGAGCCAGCGGTGTTAGCTTTCGAGTCGGCAGCGAAAATGGCCAAAATAGGGAATGCCTGCCTGCGGCGTCGCCCCGAGGTAGCATCGCCGAAGGAAATTTGAGCCTGAAGGTCGCGAGTGACGCGTGTCTTTGCGGGACTCGCGAAATGCGTGGTATCCCGAAAGAGCAATTAATTCGGCTGAAAGAACGCTTCATGTGAGTAGCGTTCGTGAAGCTGCATCAAAGGGGCACGCGATCTGTGAAGAAGGGAAATCCGCGCGGGAGAAATCTGCGCGGGGATGCATAGCGACTAAGGATTCTGAGCCAGTTGTTTGAACTCCGGCATCGTGTCCCGCAGGATTTCGGTGAGGTCTTGTCGCATGGCAGGGCTGAGGTGATCGAATTCGGGAGCCGTGTCTTTGCCGGAAAGAATGTCATTCAAGCGACCCAGAATGGGGCGATGGACTTCGTCAGGCAATTTCGTAAAAGCGGGTGAGTGGATCAGGTAGCTACAGGGGTATTCGAACAAGCGTGTTTCGAGGTTGAACTCGCGGAGCGATCTGCCAGCCGAATCTTGTTTGCCACGGGCGGTGAATTCGTTTGCGAACTCCGATGTTCCGACGACCCGATCGGTCAGGGTAAATTCATCGCACATCAACAAGTACCGCAAAACACGATCGACGGAGGATGCGATACGCCGTTTGGTGCTATCGGAAAGGTAGTCATCCGGACGTTCTAGTAATTTGTTCATCTCGCGGCACTGATGAAGGGCTAGCCGAGTCTCATAGTTCGCCGCCGCGATGGCGTTGTGCATTTGTGTTTGATGCTCCAGTACCATCAATGCGACGATATCACTGTGAGGGCTGAGGTAGTCATCGACCGTGAAATATTTGGAGAGCTCCTGGTGGTTTGCGCCCGGTTCGCGATCAAACGTATGTTCATCGCCTCGGCAAAGCGTATTGCCCATGTGCCGCATCGTGCCATGTTGGCCGGTGACGTACCATCCACCCCAACGGTCATGGAAATGACTCGTTTGATCGGTCAAGAAAGTGCCACTGCCGAAGCGCGGTCGCCCCGATACATCCGTGAACACACTTCGTACCAGATAGCCGGGAACGTTTTGGGTTCGGCTAGATGCGTGGCAGGACAGGCAAACACCCTTGTCGCGAACAAAGGTCGGTGAACTTTGTTGGTCCTGTTCCATCACATAGAAAGTGGCACCTTGAGTTGCGTCTGTTGCCGCGATTTCCAGAACGTCGCCCTGCTGACAAAAGCCGACATAGACATCGTCCGAAAAATAGAGGGCTCGTGGTCGGCGGGGTGAAATGCGTTGCAGTTGCAGGCTCGTTCGGGAAAAGACCAGCGTTTGTGAACTGATCGGAACATCAAGAGCTTCCAAAACAGATCGTAAATAGCCATGCCCCGGTTCGTAATTCAGCGAGACTTCGCCCGTTGCCATTTTGTCGATTAACTGGGCGACCGCGTCGTTTACTTCCGCATTGCTGTAATTGATCGGAGCCCGTTCGTAGTCACCGTATTGAGCCCACGCCGGAGCGAGCGACGACACGAACTGCACCAGCAGAAAACAGGCAACGAGGTGAAGGCGGCTGGTCATCTTTTTGCAAAACCGTCGTGAAATGGGTGCTTGAGCCAATTGCACGCGAATCTGTTGAACGCACATCCTGGTGCGAATTGGTGCTGGTGCGACTTGGTCCCAAATCCTGAAACGTACACTCCAGGGTATAGAATAGAGGTGCGGATGTCAAGTTGTTCTCTCGGGTCGCCAGGCTACTGCTGGATTCAATGGCTAGCGAGGCCGTACACTGGCAGGAACGTTTGATCCGAGGTGAGAGCGATGTGGAACAATTCAGCCTGGGGTGGCCATGCGGGTCACGCCTTTACCAGTTTTGGTGCGACGCAACCGGAGGGACTCTGTTTCCGTAGTCGCCGCAACCTGTTCAAGGCGTCGATGGCGGGACTGGCGGGATTGTCGTTGCCGCAGTTGTTGCGTCAGCGGGCATTGTCTGCCGAGGGAGTCAAAGCAACGTCGTCGCGCCGCAGTGTGATTTTGCTGTGGATGACCGGTGGGCCGAGCCATATTGATATGTGGGACATGAAGCCTGATCGCCCACTGGAGAACCGTGGTCCTTTTTCGCCGATTTCGACCGCGATCCCGGGTGAATTCATCTGTGAGCATCTGCCTCGGCAGGCAGCCATGCTGGATAAGTTCACGATCATCCGTTCGGTCGATTGCCGACAAAGCAGTCATGAACCAAATCAAGTCATGCAGACGGGGCATTTGGAGGCGGCACCGCGGGTGAACCCGAAAGGGGATCGTTGTCCGGCGATTGGGTCGATCGTGGGTAAGTTTCGGGGGGCGAATCACCCAGACGTTCCGCCGTACATCGCGTTTCAGCGGTCACCCTCGCATATTGCCTACGCTGGGCACTTGGGTCAGCAGCACAATCCATTCATCGCAAATCAAGCGGCGAAGCTTCCCATCTACGATTTGGTCGGCAAGGACACGGGCAAGGTTTCGAGTCCTCAGATGTTTCGGATGCCGCGAAATTTGGATTTTGAACGCATTGATCAGCGATTAGGCTTGCTCCGAGAATTGGACCAAATGCGTCGTGAATTGGACTCCACGGGAACGATGGCGGCAATGGATGCTTATCAGCAACAAGCGGTCGATATGTTGACGGGTGGGCGAGTCCAGACAGCGCTTGATATGATGTCCGAACCGGAGTCAATTCGGCAGCAGTACGGTTCCCATCTTTGGTGTCAGCAAGCTTTGTTGGCGCGGCGGTTAGTGGAAGCGGGCACTGCCTTTGTGACGATTGATCTGAGTTATCACACCGCGTCGGGCACTTGGGACAACCATGGGGACAACATCCCGCCCTACGGTGGGATATCGAAAGGTCTTCGTCCGCTCTTGCCGCTGTTCGACCATTTGATCACGACATTGGTGAACGATTTAGATCAGCGGGGCCTGTTGGATGACGTTTTAGTCATTGCGATGGGAGAGTTCGGACGGACGCCGCAACTTGGGACTCAGGGGAGCACGGATGGTCGCAATCATTGGCCGCATGTGATGTCGATGTGTTTGGCCGGTGGGGGAATGCGGCATGGCCAGGTGATTGGCTCGACAGAAGCAGATGGTGGTGCAATCAAGAGTCGACCGGTGACACCGGCTGATTTGGCAGCGACGATTTATCATCACATGCAAGTTCCATTACATACGACGTATGCGGATGACCGCGGGCGTCCGACTTTTATTGTGCAACAGAACGGAAAGCCGATCTCGGAATTACTTTGATTGGGTTTTCGTTTCACGGATTATTTTTACTTGAGGTTTTAAGTCGATGAAACGTAGGGAATTTATGGCGGGTATGACCGCTTCGACTATCGCGGGCGGCATGGCGAATTTGCGTGGGGATCAGCCGGATCATGGAGATCACGCGGCACACGCGGAGTGCCATCCAACTTATGCAACGATTCAAGATGCGATCAATTCACCACGGGAAAAATTTGCGTTCGTTCCGGCAATCTATGTCGGTACCAAACAGTCTCGCCCCGATTACATGGCAACGGTCGATGTTGATCCAACGTCGCCGACTTACAGCCAAGTAGTCGGTCGTTTTTCAATGCCGAACATTGGCGACGAACTTCATCATTACGGATGGAATGCTTGCAGCAGTTGTCACGGTGAAGGACACCGAAGGTACTTGGTCGTGCCCGGTTTAGCGTCCGGTAATATCTACATCGTCGATGCGGTCGACCCGGTCAATTTGAAGCTTCACAAAACCATTTCGGGTGCCGAGATCGCCCGTCAAACCAACCTTTCAACACCTCACACGGTTCATTGCCGCGCGGACGGTGTAATGATGATTTCGATGTTGGGTGATGCTGCTGGCAATGCGCCAGGCGGGTTCTTGGAAATTGATTCAAATTTCGAAATCAGTGGGCGATGGGAAAAGTCGCTCGACGGGATGAACTTCAATTACGATTTTTGGTATCAGCCGCGACATGATGTCATGATCAGCAGCGAGTGGGCGGCCCCCAATACCGTTAAGAACGGCTTTAAGTTGGAGGATGTCGAGGCGGGTAAGTTTGGGCACCATTTGCATTTTTGGGACTGGTCAAAGCGTAAGATTGCCCAGTCGATTGATCTTGGAACCGATGGAATGATTCCGTTGGAGGTGCGATTTCACCACGATCCGGACAGTACGCATGGTTTCGTTGGTGCCGCGCTCAGTAGCGCCGTTTTTCATTGGCAAAAAACAGGGGGTGAGTGGAAAGCGAATAAGGTAATCCAGGTCGATCCTGTCGAAACGGAGGGTTGGCCCTTTCCAGTGCCGGGGTTGATTACCGACATCGTGTTATCGCTTGATGACAAATTCTTATACTTCTCGGATTGGTTGCACGGCGACATTCGCCAGTACGATATCTCCGATCCAGAGAATCCTCGACTCACCGGCCAAGTTTGGCTCGGTGGTGTGATTGGTCACGCTCCGGCATGGGGTGATCGGTCGCTAACCGGTGGGCCACAGATGTTGCAACTCAGTCTTGATGGTAAACGACTGTACGTCACCAGCAGTCTGTACAGCGTTTGGGACAACCAGTTCTATCCGAAGATGGCCGAACAGGGTTCATGGATGCTTCAATTGGATTGCGATACTGATCGTGGGGGATTAAAGCTCAACGATCGATTTTTTGTCGATTTTGGAGCTGAGCCCGATGGCCCGGCCCGTGCACACGAGATTCGTTTTCCGGGTGGAGACAGCACCTCGGATATTTGGGTCTAGGTGGAAGGACAGTTTTGATTGATTTGTTTGCAAGTGACCGAAATGTGGTGGGGAATTCCGATTGAAACACATTGAAGCGGTTTCGCAGGAACCCCAACAGCTCGAACAAATCGACTCCTTTCTGCTGCGCGCCGCGGAGCTATTGCATCGCTACGGGACTCCGTCATTTCGTCTGGAAGGAGTGATGACGCGGGTTGCTACGACGCAGGGACTGCACAGCGAATTTTTGTATACCCCGACCGCGCTGATCGTGGGGTTGGGGTACGGCGAATCGCAACGAACGTATGTTCGTCGTGTTCAAGCGGAAGAAACAGATATCAGCAAACTGTTGGCGCTCGATCAGATCTTGGAGGATTTGGAGTCGGGTCGGATTAGTGTTCCGGATGCGGCCGAACGTTTGGAACAAACAGCATCGGATCCGCCACCGTTTCGATTGCCTGTCTCCTTGCTCGCCTCGGCCATTGCCTGTGCGGGCGTGGCTGTCATTTTTGGTGGCAGTTGGTTGGAAACATTGATTGCTGGTTTCTTTGGCCTTGCGATTGCTTACCTTGCGACGGCGGCATCAGCGTTTACGCAACGCGGTTTGCTGGAGCCGTTTCTGGGGTTCACCGTCGCACTCTGTGCGGTTGCCTTGGGGCATTGGTTGCCGGTAAACGATCGCCTAATCACGATGGCGGCATTGATTCTCCCCATTCCAGGTCTCACGCTAACGATTGCACTCACTGAGCTTGCATTGCAACACCTTTCTTCGGGTAGTGCGAGATTGGCTGGTGCGATGGTCAGCTTGTTCACACTGGTAGTGGGTGTGGCGATCGCGTGGCGGTTGACCGATGCTTGGATCGAGCCGATGCGCGACACGGTGGACCCACTGCCGGGATGGTGCCTTTGGATTGCGGTTTCGATAACGCCGATCGCGTTGGCCGTCGTCTTTAAAGCGCCGATGTCACAGTGGCCTGCAATCATGGTGGTTGTGATCAGCGGTTTCTTGACCAGTCGTACCATGACAGAAATGGCGGGTCCGGAAGTGGGGGCTTTACTTGGCGCGATGGCGGTTGGCTGCGGGAGCAACATCTACGCCCGTCTGTTCAATCGACCGGCGATCATTCCGCAAACACCAGGATTATTGATCTTGGTTCCGGGAACGATCGGTTATTCTGCATTGACTGCGATGATCGATAACCAAACGATTCGTGGGGTGGAGTTGGCGTTTTCGATGTCAATTCTTGGGGTGGCGTTGGTCGGCGGTCTGTTGCTGGCCAACCAGTTGATCTCGCCAAAGCGAATTCTATAAGCCGTTTCGCGGTCCCTTTTGGAATTCCGACCGACGCACCGATCGGCTCCACTCATCAGCGAAGTGTTGGGTAACCAGGGTGGTGATGCCAAACGGGAGGTTTGGGGCAGTTACCGAGATGCTTTTAGATTTGCGGAAACGGCTTTGAGCTTGGTTTGGTCTGCGGAGTTTTCCGGTAGAGGATTGTCATGAAAAGCGGGTAGCAATTTATCCCAGACGAGATTCAATTCCGCGCCCATATCTCGCGTATTCGCCGTCATCACGACAACGGCATTGTGATCGGGCAGCAGGATGCAGAATTGACCGGCCATGCCGTCACCGCGAATCGCGTTGTGTCGACAACGCCAGAATTGAAAGCCATAACCTTGGTTCCAGTCGCTATTCGGATTGGTTCCGTTGGAGACTTGCTTGCTGGTTGCCATCTTGACCCAATCTGATGGCACGATCTGCTTCTCTTGCCATATCCCTTGTTGGAGGAACAGTTGACCGAATTTCGCAATGTCCTCGGTGCGCAGATACAAACCGTAACCTCCGATTGAGATGCCATTCGGACTCTCGTTCCAGGTTGGCGTTTCGATCCCAAGGGGTTGGAATAAACGGCTGTCGAGATAGTCTCTCACCGTTTGCCCAGTGACTTTCTGGACGATTGCAGACTGCATGAACGTTGCAGGGGTGTTGTACTGAAAATGTGTTCCCGGTTTGTGCGGGACCTCGTGGTTCAAAAACCCTCGCACCCAATCGTTTGATCGCCGCAGGTTGACTTCTGTTTGATGCCCTGCGGTCATGGTCAATAAATCGCGAACACGCATCGCTGCGAGATTTGGTGACGGATCATTGGGGGCCTCGTTCGGGAAAAATGATACGACGCGATCGTCGATCGAAAGCTTTCCATCTGAAACGGCTAGACCCACGGCGGTCGAAGTGAAGCTCTTGCTCAAAGACCACAAGATGTGTGGTTTATCGGGTGATTCAGGTGCCCACCAGGCTTCGGCTAAAACCTTTCCATTACGTAGCAGCATGAAGCTGTGCATCGAATCAACCGTCTGATCCGCGGTCAAGATAAAGTCAACAATGGCACTCGACGAGACACCTTGAGATTCAGGCGTGGCACGCGGGAGCGATTGAGCCGAGGCGAAAATCGGCGTTATCAGCAGAAGTAACGTGAACAAGAGCAATGTGTGAAATGATCGCATACTGTTCGATTTCATCAGAGATATGAGGTTTGGTGAGTGAAAAAACCCGGTGCTTTCGAAAGTACTGACTTCTTTCGGCTTGCCTTTCGCAGATGTCTTGGCCATCACTGCTTAGAATTTTCCGACAAGTCTTGATCTCCGCTGACCAGATCGCAGCGAAAGACGATCAAGATTTTAGCAGGGGGTAGGGTTTCCGTTTTGAGCAGCAACCGCAACCCAGTATCTTATCAGAAAGCTCTGTATCTTATCAGAAAGCTATGTTGTCGGCGTTGGTTGATTTGTGGTGGCAGACCACGGTTTTGCTTTTCTGTGAGGTGGACCATTGAATCCTAGATACTGTCGAAAGTTGGGACGGGGACGGTGTCTCATTGCCGTCGCTTGTGGATTGTTCATGCTGCTTGCGTCGAGTCAGGCATCGGGTGATGAACGTCCAAATTTTTTGGTCGTGCTATGTGATGATCTCGGTTATGGCGACCTGCATTGTTATGGCAATGCCGAGTTGAAAACACCAAATCTGGACCAATTCGCGCGTGATGGAATGCGATTGACCAACTGTTACTCAGCGCATCCGAATTGCTCTCCGTCGAGAACGGGGTTGATGACGGGGCGGACACCGACGCGTGTGGGGATTCACAATTGGATTCCGATGTTGTCACCGATGCATGTGCCGACTACCGAAATCACGGTTGCGACTTTGTTGCGAGATGCCGGATATGAGACAGCATTGACAGGTAAATGGCACCTGAATGGGCGATTCAATCTAACAGGACAACCGCAACCCGGTGATCATGGATTCGATCATTGGTTTGCAACGCAGAATAACTGCTTGCCAAACCATCGGAATCCCTACAACTTTGTCCGCAACGGGATTCCTCTTGGTCCGTTAAAGGGATACGCCGCCGATCTGGTGGCGAAGGAGGCGGTTTATTGGTTGAGGGAAGTGCGTGATCGGCAACGTCCGTTTTTTCTGTTTGTCTCGTTTCACGAACCGCATGAGCCGATCGCGACCCATCCTCAGTTTGAAAAGTTGTACCCATCAAATGATCCCAGCTATGCTGCCCATCATGGCAACATCACTCAAATGGATTCTGCCTTTGGTGATTTGATGAAAGCAGTCGATGAGCTTGGTTTACGCGATGAGACGCTGGTGTTGTTCACTAGTGATAACGGACCGGCCAAGACGGCATATCATCCCAATGGGTCTGCCGGTCCTCTGCGTGATAAAAAAGGCTACGTGACTGATGGTGGGATTCGCGTTCCAGGAATGCTTCGATGGCCAACGCAGATTAAGAGTGGAGGCGAATCGGACGAGCCGGTCATTGGAACGGACCTGCTTCCGACATTATGTGAACTGGCTGAAATCAAATTACCCACCGATCGAAAGCTGGATGGAGCGAGTCTTGTTCCCCTCTGGCGCGGTGGGAAAGTGCAACGTAAAACACCGCTCTATTGGCATTTTTACGGTGCCAACGGAAATCACAAAGTTGCGATTCGAATTGGCGATTGGAAACTTTCCGCTGAACTGGACGCCGATCCGATTCGACAACGCGGTGGCATTGATTCAATGGATCAGCACGTTATCAAGACGGCGAAGCTTGGCAGAATGGACCTTTACAATCTGTCCGAGGATATCAGCGAAACGACCGATCTTAAAGAACGCTATCCGGATCGATTCGCGGAGATGCGAATGCTGTTGGAATCGAAGTATCGCGAGGTCCAAGCCGAAAGTCCGACTTGGCCTGAATGGGAGTCTGCCCGCTATGAAAGCCAGCGAATTCAATGGCCGGCGTACCGCGGAGCAAAAGCTGTTCAGCCACGCACTCCAGCGATTCCGGCCGATTATTACGATAACCCGAGCTTGCAGGGAATCGATTGATACGACTAACGGTATGCCGTCGGTGACGTCCGCAGTTGCTGCATGAACCTTGCCAACAAGGCATCTGTTTGGGGTGTCGTCTTTAGGTCGTTGGAGAATTCCTCAATCGACTTGCCACTGATCTGCTCGACATAGCTGGGATACGCACGGAGCCGTTGCAGCAAAGCGACGCGATCGAGTTCAGGATGGAACTGAGTGCAGTAAATGGGTTTGCCTGGGATGCAGAATGCTTGATTGGCAACTTTGTCCGATGAGGCGAGACACACCGCTTGGCTCGGCAGTTTTGTAACGCAATCTTGGTGACCCATGGGTGCGAGAAATCGATCTCCTAAGGGTGCGAACAGCGGATCACGTCGTCCGGCTTCGGTCAGGTGTACTTCGACAGCGCCGATTTCCGCACGGTTTTTATCGGTGACTACCTCGCCGCCGAGTGCTTTGGCCATCGCTTGGAAACCCCAGCAGGAGGCAAACGTTGGTTTGTTGAGATCATAGAGTTCTCGCATCGCCGCCAAAGCAGGTGGTAGCCACGGACCGCCTTCGGCGACCGAATAATCGCCGCTACCACCAAGCAGCACCACATCGTAAGGTTCCAAGTCGGCACTCGTGGGGAAGCCGCTCAGCAGATCAAACACTCCAATTTGTGCTGGCTTGCAATGTAGGGCGCGGGCAAAGCAGGAAACCTCTTGCTGCCGCATCGGATCGTCGCTGTTTCGAACTTGCAAAAGTAAAAATTGATCCATCACAACGGCGAAAAAATGAGTGAGTTGAACAAGCAAGCTGGTGCGGGTGAACCGACCGCTTTTTGCAGTTCGGTATCGGTTGAACGAGAGTTTCGAGTCAGGCTCCGCGTCTCGTTCCGTTTGTAACATTACCCAGGGTGGATGCTGGCGACTCGCATAAATGCTTCCCGCGAAGCAAGTCTGGGAGGAAAGTTCCATCGGCCGGCTCGAATAGTTTAGCGGCCCTGGGCAGCGGGCGTTGAAATCGTGTCACCCTGTTTGGCCTATTTACTCCCGCGTGCGACCGCGTACGCCCCTCGCGAGCTCGCGTGCGACCCTCGCGGCTACAGAGTACGAAATGACACAGATCGCATCTAGCGTGTGCAAATCCGCACTCTGGCAGAATCGCCGTCGGCCGGATGAGAATTAGTGAATGAGGGAATAACGCGGCTACGCCTCTTTTGTCTTGATTGGCCCGCCAGTCGGCACATCGATTGCGGTGATTGAACGCGGAATCAGGTGTGTGGTTCATCACCGACAATATTTTTGGAGCAAGTTATGTTTGATCAAGACGCACTTCATGAACGGGGGAAAGCGTTAGAGGACGAATTTTTTCGCCAAGTCGATCAGAAACTGCTGGCGGATTTGAAGTCAGCCGATGAGCGGGAAAACCTGAAAAAGCAACTGGCCTCGGTAACGAGCTTTCAGGATGACGAGTTATTGGCAGATTTGATCGATGGCGGCTTTCAACCCACGACGGTAGCTGCCTTGGCACTGGTGCCTGCGGTTTTTGTCGCTTGGGCCGATGGTTCGGTGACGCCGCTGGAGCGACAGGCAGTCATGAACGCGGCATTGCGTCGAGGAATCGAAGAACAGCCGCTCGCGTTGCAATTACTTGAAACCTGGTTACACAAGCATCCACCACGCTCCTTGTGGAATTTGTGGAAGGAATATGTCAGTGCGGTCTATTCGTCGTTCTCTGACTCTTCGCGTGAAGCACTGGCCAACGAAGTTCGTCAGCAAGCCAGAACGGTCGCGGAAGCCTCGGGAGGAACACTCGGGTTCGGTAAAGTCTCCGATGCTGAGCAAGCGATTCTCGACGATATTGGTACGCTGTTCAGCAACGAATCGAGCGTCACTCGCGCTCAGTAGACCCGAATCGAATGGGGACTCGGACATGCTCAAAACCGATTCGTGAGGCGGTTCGGTTAAGTCTTGAGCCTGCGAGCCTTAACGGCAACACTAGAAAGTCGACTTTGTCGTTTTGTAACGCACATAGCCGCCGTTGCGTGCTGTTACTCCTTGAAAAGTGTGAACGCAGGATTGCATGATCGCGGCCAGGAATCAGCGAAACGAGATGCAATCAGGTGTTCGTTTTTCGGTGAGACTTTGTGCCGATCAGTGGCCAGAGAAAGTCGGTCGAGAATAGGATTTGATCCCTAGCAACGCGTGGCGATCGTAGCCATTCGGTAATGTCAGGCTGAGATTCGATTTGGTTCAACCACTCGGCGGGTG
>JARGNK010000017.1:23037-75012 GCA_029213145.1 Rubripirellula sp.
CCCCCCCAAGCCAATGCTTTAAATCCCTGCCCGTTTCATGCCGAGACTTAAGATCTCAGCACCAGGGTAGGGCATCGAGCTAGTCGAACGACCCGCTCAGCGACAGAACCAAGCAGCATGTGCTTGAAGAATCCGTAGCCATGCGACGGCATGACAATTAGTTCGGCTCCTTCTGCATTTGCCAGTTCCACGATTTCGCGACCGGCATCACCGATCTTCGTGTGAATTTTGACATTCGCATATTTGGGATCGCTCAGGCGGTTCTCGAGGTTCTCCCTCACGGCCGCAATCCGACTTTCATCAGTGACGGTTCCAAAGAGGTTGCCTGGTTCCATGGTGGTCATTTCAATCAGCACATGGACGACATGAACGGTGCCATCACCGGTGATTTCGATCGCCTTTTCTAAGGCTTCAAACGAAAGATCGCTGAAATCAATCGGTACGACTGTGGTTTTGGAATGTAAACCAGTCATCGGTTATCTCCAGTTAGGACAGTGGAATAGCTGAGAACTGCAAAATGAGTGCCGTGATCCAAGAACGGGCATAAATCGCCTGTTTTTTGCGATTTGGCTTGGATGTGTGATTAGATGATGCTGAAAGCGTGACTGGAGTGCACAGGTCTGCGAGATAAGTCTTGCGAGATAATTCGCTGTGCGAGTTCACAGATTGGTTGTAGCTGTCGGCGGCAGGTGCCTGGGGGAACGCTGAGGTGCCTCGAGGATTTTGGAATCAGAAGAGTTCCGAGCAATCTTATTCAGGATGCCAAGCGAATCATTCAAGCGGTCATGTTCAATGTGGCGGGGCATGCGAGAAAGCAGAATCCAGCATCTCGTAAGCAGCCTGACGCATCTCTATGGGAAAGTCATGTTGGCAATCAGGATGATGAACGATGAGCCGATCTGGTTGACCATGCAATGCGAATACTTTGCCGGCTTCTGTCGTCAGCTGTCGAACACTTTCGACGCGGAAGTTACTGTCGTGGAGTGGTGCGACAACCATCACGTGCTTTGGCGCAAGTAATGCGACGAGCTCATGGAAATCGTAAGGAATGTCCTCCAAGCGATTTCGATAATGGGCGAGTCGTGGCATGTAGCGAGTTTGTGTCCAGCCCTGTCCGGGCATCCAACGAGCTGGGTCACCGCCATAATAATCTTGGTAGGAATCGAGACCACAGCTTGAGATGACTGCTTTGATTCTGGTGTCATGAGCAGCGGTGTAAATCGCATTGTGTCCGCCCAATGAGTGTCCGATTGCACCGATTGCATCTTTGCGAACGAATGGCAGCGATTGCAGCAGGTCGATTCCTCGAATGTTGTCCCAGACCGCTTTGAGTGTGCCACTTTCCCAGCCAAGTGTTTGGAGATCGGGTTGGTAATCGGCGAGTTGCGGGTAGCTGGGTGACAACGTCACGTAACCGCGTTCAGCGAGTTCACTGGCGTATTGTCGATTGGGTTTACCGCCGAGTCCGACAACAACATCATGTCCCACTTTGTTGTCGGTGGGGTGCAAACAAAGGATGGCGGGGGCCGGTGGGCTGTTTTGGTCGAGAAGCGATTTTGGAATGCACAAGTAGGCGGGTGTCTGACTTGTTGATTCAGACTGGTAGATGATTTTTTTGCGAACATAGCTGCCACAATCGACTTCTTGCAGCACGGTGACCTTTGGTGGTTGCTGTTGTCGGGAGGGTAAGCGACCCATCACGGCTTCCATACCATGTCGGATCGCGGCGGCACGCGATTGCCACTGATCGGAATTCTCGGCGAGTGAACGTTCGCCGTTGCGATCGGTTGTCGAGAGGATCTGGCGACGATTTTCCAGTCGTTGCCGTTTTGCCGTATCACTCTCGATCCATTGCAGGACGGTAAAGATAGGGCGATGGTCTGAGGCGATTGGTTTGTCCAAGACTTTCGTATCAATCACCTTCCATTGATCGGATGTTCGAAAGAAAACGAAATCAATTTGCCGGATCGGATGTGAGGAAGGAATGGTTGGCAGCTTTGGACCTGCAATGGTCCACTGTTTCGCGAGTGTCTCAAGCACAGTCGTCTCACGGGTCGCATTGATGTCACCTGCCAAGATCGCAGGCGTATTGGCGGTGGAGGAGACGCGTGCGTTCACTGCAACCGCTGACGCAACCCGTTCGCGATCATCGCGTCGATGATCGAAGTGCGTTCCAAAGACTTTCAGCGGCATGCCGAAAAACCAAACCTTGGCCTCGATCAATCCTCGCTGTTCACCTTGATCCAAGTTTGGGAGTCGGTGGTTTTGATGTTCGATCAAGGGCAGCCTTGTCAGCAATGCGTTTCCGTACTGCCCGCCCTGAAGGTCGATATTTGCACCAAAGACAGCCCGCAGACCTGTGAGCTCAGCCAATTGACTTGCCTGATCAATCGAGCCGCTACGAGTGACGTTACGATCGACTTCTTGCAAAAAAACAAGATCGGGGTCAACGCTGCGAATCGTCTGGGCAATTCTTTCCAGGTCGATCTTCTGATCGGTCCCGGCACCGTGGTGAATGTTGTAGCTAAGGACGCGAAGTTGGTCTGGAGGCCGCTCAGCTGATACGAACGACACGAACAGTCCACAAAGTAACCAACAGGTAATTCGGTTCAACATGCGGCGATCCCCAGAGCCCGGTCAAACGATCGAGCGACTGTAACTGAGTACGAACAGAGCCAAGTGAATCGCCAGCAACGAAATGGCGGTTTTTCGAAAAGCCGAGTACAAGCCAAAGACAGATAGGACGCAACCCAAGGCAGCAATCAAGGCTCCGCCACTGGGAAACCACCAAGCCGCGACAGAAGCAAATCCGAGCACCATGATCGCGGCCGCGACGGCACCCATCGCGGTATATCGGATTGGGCCGACGTCGTAGAAAGGCTCGATGGGGCGTTCTGCCGCAGGAATGGTAGGGTCGACGGCAAAGGGAGAACCGACACGGATGTCTGTGGTAAGTGCGTCTGCCACCACAGCGTCTTCCGCCGCAACGTCTGCCGCTTCAGAACCTGTCGTCGAGGGGGACGAATTGGTTGCTGAGGGGGAACTGCCTTGGTCCAGTGGCTCTTCAGTGTTTTCAGTCATGGAGCAGACGATTTTCAAGCTTGGATCATGCGTGGCAAAACCCCGTCAATTCACTCGGCTGGAGCGATTTGCATCGGTGATCTTGGTTGCCAGTTTATCGTGTCTCTGAGTATCCTAGGGCACGTGGCGTAGGCCGGATTCTACCGGATTGTGTGTCGCTGCGTATTCGCTTCGGCAAGATAGCGTACAAGTCGTTGTCCCCTTTATAGGCAATATATTTTCGAATGTTTGACTCGTTGCGTTTTTGTTTGCTTGGATTTGGTTTCCTGATTGTTTCGATGTCGATTCAGGCCCAACAGGCTGACTTTAAGCAACCAGAGCCACTGGAACCGGAGATTGCGGCAGCATCGGACGAGGGGGCAGAGGCGATGTCCGCGATTCGGATTCCCGAAGGATGGGAGATCGCACTCTTCGCGGCAGAGCCTTACATTGCGAATGTGGTCGCTTTCGATATCGACCATCGAGGACGGATTTTCGCTTGCGAGACGTTTCGCCAGAATCGCGGGGTCACCGATAATCGCGCCCATGATGAAGCATGGCAACTGGCTGACTTGGCATCTGAAACGGTTCAAGATCGGATCGATTACCACAAGCGACTCTTGGGTGAAGCCGCCATCACCTATGCACAACATGATGACCGGATCCGAAGATTAGAAGATTCCGATGGCGATGGCAAAGTCGACCGAAGTTATGTGGTGGCGAATGGATTCAATCGGCTCGAAGATGGAACTGGGGCGGGTGTGCTGGTACGAGGGAATGAAATTTTTTACGCCTGTATTCCCAAACTTTGGAAACTTTCCGATCCCGATGACGACGGGAACGCCGATCAGCGCAAGGTGTTGGCTGACGGTTTTGGAGTCCGCGTCGCGTTTCGGGGACATGACATGCACGGTTTCGTCATGGGACCCGATGGCCGACTCTACTTCAGTGTTGGTGACCGTGGATATCACGTTACGACAGAAGACGGGCGGCTGTTAGCTGACCCGTCATCTGGCGCCGTGTTTCGCTGTGAACTAGACGGTTCTAACCTGGAGGTCTTTGCCACGGGATTGCGAAATCCGCAAGAATTGGCGTTCAACGATGTTGGTGATTTATTTTCGGTCGACAACAACAGTGATAGCGGTGATCGAGCTCGAATCGTTCATCTGTTAGAAGGTGGCGATTCGGGATGGCGGATGTACTACCAATATTTGCCCGATCGTGGCCCATTCAATCGAGAGCGAATCTGGGAGCCAATCCATGCTGGTCAACCAGCCTACATCGTACCGCCCATCGCCAATTTCAGTGACGGTCCAAGCGGCTTCGCCCATTATCCAGGGACGGGGTTTGGTGACGCATTGAAGGATACGTTTTTCATTTGTGATTTTCGTGGTGGGCCCGCCAATAGCGGGATTCGTACTTTTAAACTTTCACCCAGCGGTGCCTTCTATCAGCTAGAAACCGATTCCGACCCGATTTGGACTGTGTTGGCGACAGACCTCGCTTTTGGGCCGGATGGGGCGCTTTACGTCAGCGATTGGGTTGACGGGTGGGACGGCTTGGGAAAAGGCCGCATTTATCGTCTGACCGATCCGGAGCACAGCGAGACACCTGTCGTAAAAGAGGTTCAGCAGTTGTTAGCGTCGCAATGGTCTGGCCAAACGACCGAGCAATTGATCAGCCACCTCGGACATATTGATCGACGGGTGCGATTGGAGTCACAGTGGGAATTAGCCCGTCGTGCAGATGTGGAAACACTCACCGGCGTGTTGAATGATGCTGAGGCTGGAAAGTGGAAACGTTTGCACGCGATTTGGGGAATCGATCAAATTGCTCGCGTGGAGCCAGAGCGACGCGAGTTACTGTTGGCGGCGATACGGCCTCTGCTCAACGACGAGGATGCGACGCTGCGAGCAGCGGCAGCCAAAATGGCTGGAGAACGTTTGGATGTCACGTCAACTGAAACGTTGCAGGGCCTGATGTCCGATACGTCAGACCGAGTCCGGTACTTCGCTTGCTTGTCACTCGCAAAACTGCGTGCACAACCAGCTTTGGCCACAGTGATCCGAATGATCGCAGAAAATAAAGATCGTGACCCCGCGATTCGCCATGCTGGTGTGGTTTACTTAGCAAGTTTGAATCAACCGGAAAAAATGGCTGGATTGAGTCGACACCCCAACGAATCGGTGCGGTTGGCTGCCGCCGTTGCACTCCGAAGACTTCGCAGTGGTGAGTTAGCAAAGTTTTTGAATGATGACAGTGACGCAGTTGTTGCCGAGGCGGCACGGGCGATTCACGATTTACCTATTCCGGTTGCCATGCAGTCGCTCGCCAGTTTGATCGATGGCGAGCTGGCAAAGGGCGATTTGAATCGGAGAATCTTAAACGCTAATTTCCGCCTGGGGACCGAAGATGCTGCCAAGGCTTTAGGGGATTATGCTTCGCGAACTTCCGCACCGGCTGAAATGCGAGTCGAGGCGCTGCGGATGTTGGCAGATTGGGCTCAACCGGATCCGCGAGATCGGGTGGTGAACGATTATCGCCCCCTAAACCCTCGCGATGGGAAACAGGCGGCAGTAGCGCTGGAGCGACACATTGAGAGTTTGATGACTGCTGAAGATCTTGTCCGCGATGCAGCCATCGAGGTGGCGGCCGGCTTGGGAATTCGGAAAATCGCGCCGATGTTGGTTGAACGGGTCAGGGACAGTCAAGTCCAGCCTGAACAACGGGCAACCGCACTGGAAAGCCTGGCACGGCTGCAGCCGGCAGTCGCTGTGAATTTAGCCAAGCAAGTCAAAATGTTGCCCCCCACCGAGTTGGTGCCTGCTGCACTACGAGTGCTCGCCACCCATGACGCGAAGAATTCATTGCCGAAATTCGTCCAAGCGATTCAGAGTCGGAATGTCAAAATTCGGCAGTTGGGTTGGGATATTCTGGCCAAAGATGAAACCACCGAGGGACGGCAAGTGATTGCTGACGCTGTAGAAAGTTGGCTCCGAAACGAGCTTACCCCTGACGTCCATTTGAATGTCTTCGCGGCATCCAAGGATAAGTTAGACGATGATTTGCAATCAAAACTCGATGCTCATTTAAGTGCGACCGCAAAATCTGAGCCCTTGGGTCCATGGTTGATGGCGTTGGAAGGTGGGGATGTCGAGGCTGGGCGGCGGTTGTTCTTTGAGAACTCAAAGCTCTCCTGCGTTCGCTGTCACAAAGTTGATCGGGCGGGTGGAGAAGTCGGGCCAAATCTGACATTGATTGGCAGCCAAAAGGATCGTCGCTATTTGCTTGAATCAATCTGTTTGCCGAGTGCACAGATCGCAAAGGGCTTTGAGACGGCAGTCATCGCCAATGATTCAGGACAGGTGTTCACCGGAATTGTGAAATCTGAAACAGACGAATACGTCGAATTAATTCAAAATGATGGGAGCCAAGTTCGTATCTTGCAGGATGAGGTGAGTGCGAGGCGGAAAGGTCAGTCATCGATGCCCAGCGATTTAATTCAGTTCATGTCAACGCGTGAACTTCGAGATTTAGTTTCCTATCTGGCCAGTTTGCAGGCCGATTCGCGTGGAGCGGGCGAAACGGAGTGACGGGCCGGCGAAGCCAGGCCTCGTTCTGTGGCAAGCTGCCTTGTTCGAAACGTTGGCCAGAGATGCCGAGGGTTGTTTTGCCCCACCAGCAAACATGACCTATTCTTTCGAAAATCTTTTCAGCTTGCACGGCCGCCGCAGATGGTGAATGGTCGTTTGAAATGAAAACGGCTTGTTGATCGGACTGTCACCTCATACCTAAGTTAATCCTCCGGTTGAGCATCCTTGTGGTGTAATAACCGGTCCATTAATCATGACCTGTCACGAAATTGCACAGCGGCTCTCAACGCTCAATCCCAATCTCTCGCCAGTCGACATTGCCAGATTGTCCCTGATGGTATTGGCTCAAGCGGAAGATCCGGATCATCTGCGTGACGAAGAAGCTCTGATTTTGGCTTGGAAGAGCGCGACGTTTCGTCTGGAATCAGCTTCGGATCAACATGCGGCAGTTGCCAATGAGCTCGACTTGCTGTGCAGTGATGGGCAGACTCCTTTCTCAAAAGAACAATTGTGGGTTTTGCTTCGAGCAGTAAAGGTGCAAAGTCAGATTTTGGAGCTTTACACCGCGCAGCCCGCACTTGCCTAACGGGGGCATTTTGGTCTTCCAGGAAGGCGGAGTGGGCGTTGCTCGCGCCGCGACTTGGCGTTTCGGCGGGTTCAAACTCACCGTCGACACTCACTGCCATCAGCCGGCTCTCGAGAAGTCTTGAATGAAGGACCAAGCAAAGTTTTGGTCTTGATTTCGTTCAACGATCTTTTAGTTGCAGGACCGCGCCACGAGCGCGAGCCAAGAAATCGTTTTTCGGCTCACCAGATTCAAGGAAGATCGGTGGCCCAATCGTGATGCAACTGAGCAGTGGGACTGGCAATACCTCGCCACGCGGCAGGATTCGATTGACGTTATCGATGTAGACAGGGACGAGTTCCAGGTCGGGCCGCTTTTTACCCATGTAGTACAGCCCGCTTTTGAATTTTCCCATTTCGTCGTCACTGGATGAACGCCCACCCTCGGGAAACATGATCAGCGAGTAGATATCGCCCATCTGATTCAACATGCTGTCGATGGGACTCTTGTGAACTTTGATCTCTTTACGATCAACGAGTAGTGCATTGAAGCTTGTCGCAATATGGGGCTTCAGCCAACCGCGGGACCAATAATCTTTGGCTGCGACCGGTCGAGTGACACGACGCAATTCGCGGGGCAACGCCGACCAGAGAACCACCGCATCAAGGTGGCTGGTGTGATTGGCAAAATAGATTCGTTGGCATGTATCGGGCTGGCAATCAATCCAGCGCACGGTGAAGCCGCTGAAAAGTTTTGCCAACAGGACGATTGCATGACTGGTTAATGTCATGTGAGTATTCTAGCGGCCAATTGGATTCCCGTAAGCCGCGATGCGGTGGGATCAGTCAAGCTCGTTCTCGCCCGCGTTTTCGCGCTGCTGCAGTGTGACAGGCCAACCGGGGAACTGGTTGTCCGGGTTGCCATCTGTAGCATCAATCAGGAAGCGAAATGAATCGATGGTGTAGGTTTTTGCTGCTGGGTCAACGGTGACGAGCCCAAAACCGCTCCCTTTTTGATGAGCTTTTTCATAGCGATTTTTTTTCGTTCCCACCTCGGGATTACCGACGGCGTAAACGTAAATTTTGTTACCGAGTCCGTCCTGGTATTCCCCAGTATTTTCGAGGCCATGCTGGGGGCGGTTTTTGTGGGGCATCCCCAATTCATCAGGTCGCCACCAGCGTGGGTATCCTGCCGAGATTGCAGGGGAGCAAAAGGACCAGAACCCATCACGTTGTGAATCGACGCCGTACTGCAGAAGGGAAGACAGATGTTGATCGCCATTGAGGTGCAGTGGCATCCCTTCACCAAGAATCTTGATTGCTCGGTCGCGGGCGGTTTGCGGCCATCCGCCTGAGTCGAGGTCAGCTTTGAGGTATCCGTCGTATCGCCCATGGTGAGTGGCAACGCCTGCGAAGACGGTTTGGCTGAGCACAATTTTCATCGAGTGGCCGCGCCAGTCACTCGACCATCGCTTCAAGAACGCTTCTTGCCGCTCGCCAAGCAAGACTAAGCCAGGTTTGTCGAGGGTGCGCGTATCAAAGTCGGGATCGCGTACATGGTCAGCGCGGCCACTACCGGTATCGACTCGTTGGGGGCCACTTTTCCATTGGCGGTCTCCCAGGATGACGAAACCAACACCTCCGTAAACCATATCGCCGTAATAGACACTGATTCCTTGTTGGACGGGGGTTGGGTCGTCATAGTCTGGGTGGTGCGCGGCATTCGTCTTGTGAACCACGTTGACCATCCTGGCTGGCTCACGGTACCCACCGTTGGAGGATGCGCCCCCGGTTTGAATATCCATCGGGGCGCCACCTTCTCCCCAAATATTTCCTTGGAAAACATCGTGATCATCAGGGATGCAAAGTGTTGGCCGGTCCCGCATCGCTTCGCGGAATGACCATCCAAACATGTAGTATTTGCGAAGGTAGTTCAGAATCGCCGCATCGGCCGGTTCTCGGATGAGTCCATAGCCGCCGTGGCTTTCGTATAACTGATCGCCAGAAAAGTAAAGCAGGTCGGGATCGAGTCGCAGCAGATTGTTCGCGACAGGTTCGTAGGGAAAGCCGTAATGGTTTTGGCATGTCAGTGACGCAATGCGAAGTGGCCTGCCGCTGGGGTTGGGTTTGATTTTTCCGGACCACGTCGACTCCTTCTCGGCACCATCGATCCCCTGCTCGCGGTAAATCAACCGGTAGGGTGTCTCGGCAGTCTCATCCCAATTGGGGATTCGAAATGTTGCTGTCCATGCATCCGAATCGAGTTTTGCTTTACCAAGCGACTGCCAGCCTGAATCGCGTTGGACGACTAATTCGACCTCCTGGTTGTCTTGTTCACCGAGTGGGCCAGTCAGGGCACTCATCTTTAATACGAAGCCCTCGTCACTGCGTGAATCACTCAGCGAATACATTGACCACAGAATGGGTCCAAACGTGCGACTCAAGTCTTCGGTGAAGGCTGTCCCTCCCACAATCCAGTCGTTGAATCGATAGCGAGAGCCTTGGACTTTATTTTTGGTAGCTTCAAAATTATTGACTAGTGCCACATTCCCTAGGATGGAGTCGGCCGCGACGGTATGGGTCAACTTTCCCAACACTTCACCGTCTTTGGATGGATCGGTGATCGTCAGCGTCAAAAGGTAGCGACCACGAACAGCTTTGCCTTGCAACTTAAGCTTCAAAGGTCGGGACAGATCAATGTCGAGGGCGGCTTGCTGACGCCCCAAGATTATCTTTCCGGCTTCGAGTCCAGCGTCAACGCCGCCACCGGAAAAGCTGTTGCTGCGGTATTCGTTTAGCTCACTGCGATTGCCGACCCGGAACCCAACACCACCATCATTTTTGCCCGATTCGACTTGTTGAACGGTAACTTCCATGTCGATGGTGCCGCTCGCGTCGGTGACTTGATGCGTGATCAATTGCAGGTTTCGGTTACCACCTTTGCTTTGGCACTCAGCAGCGCCGTCGATGACTCGCCAATCCTCCATTGGGTTGGCCCAGATTTGGCCGCAGAGCCAGACTCGGTCATGCGTATTTGACCAGGAAATGGTGGTCGAAGGCTTCGCGTTTGGTGTGGCTTGAGGGATCGCTTGCTGCGCGGCCCCTACCTGTCGGCCGATTCCCAGTGCGGTGCTGCCGAGTCCGATTAGTTTCAATGCGAGGCGACGACTGGTCGTGATCATGATCCACCGTTTAGAAGCTTAGGAAGAAGACGAGCCGGTTGGCGATGGTTTAGAGCTCGATCCCGGACTTTCCATCCCAACGGACAAATCCTTCGATGGCGGCATATTCAGCCATCCCGAGTGCATCATAGCGACCTGCTGTATCAGCATTGCGAGCTTCGGCGCGTTGCCAGAATTCCCGGACATCCGATCCGGGGAATAACGCACGATCTTTTTGCGACTCGTGTTTAAAAATCGCAACTCGCTTTCTTTCCACTTCCTGCGGACTGAGTGGGACCGCCATGTCTATCTCGCTTGGTGCCCATTCCTGCCAAGCTCCACGGTAGAGCCATACCGCACAGGCTTCGTACCAGGGATCGTTTTGACAAACGAGACAGGATTGCAAGATGACCGAAAGGCAGGTTCGGTGAGTACCGTGTGGATCGGAAAGATCGCCTGCGGCGTAAATTTGATGGGGTTTAACTCGCCGCATCAGGTCGACTGTGATCTCGATATCTTTCTCGGAGATCGGGCTCTTTTTGATTCGTCCGGTCTGGTAGAAGGGCAGGTCCAAAAAGTGCAACTGATCATCAGCGACGCCGCAGCAGCGTGCTCCTTCCCTCGCCTCGCCACGGCGAATGAGGCCTTTGAGTTGTTGCATCTGCTTGCTGTCGATCTGGCCCGGTTTTTTGTTCCGCAGGAATTCATCAATATGGGATTGAAGCTGGCTTAAGCCTTCAGCTTGGATATCGAATTCACTGCAGAAATCCTCAACGAACTCAGCAAAACGCAATGCATCTTCGTCAAAGACAGCAATGTTGCCAGAGGTTTGATAAGCGATGTGGACTTCATGTTTTTGGTCGACCAGCCGAATCAGTGTGCCGCCCATGGAGATGACATCGTCATCTGGATGGGGAGAAAACAAAATCACTCGCTTCGGGTAAATGTCATCGCGATGGCCGGGGCGATCACCAAGTTGTTTGGCATGTTTTGGTTTTCCGCCTGGCCAGCCAATGATGGTCGATTGAAGATGTCGAAAGACTCGCAAGTTGATGTCATAAGCACTTCCGTGGGCGGCCAGCAAGTCTTGCAATCCGTGTTCGTTGTAATCTGCGTCGGTCAATTTAAGAATTGCTTTGCCGACACCTTCCGCCAAGTCGATGACGGCCCGTCGTGTGATCTGATCATCCCAGGTAACTTCGCCGAGCAGCCAGGGAGATTGAATTCTGGTTAACGTCGATGCAGCGGCATCATCCAGCAAAAAACACGCATTTGGATGATCTTGAATGAAGGTCGCGGGGACGGATGCGTTGACATATCCCTCGACGGTTCGAGAGACGATTTCGGCCTTTCCCTCACCGTAGGCGAGTACCAAAATTCGTCGGGCTTCCAAAATGGTGCCAACGCCTACTGTAATTCCGTATCTTGGAACATTCTCGGCACCGAAAAAATCGCTAGCAGCGTCCGTTCGCGTGACACGATCCAGTGTGATCATTCGAGTCCTCGATGCTCGGTCAGAGCCGGGCTCGTTCAATCCAATGTGCCCCGTGCGGCTTACACCGACCAACTGAATGTCGATTCCGCCAGCATCACGAATCTGTTGCTCGTATTGTTGGCAAAAAGCGTTCACTTCATCCCTGGGCGCAGATCCATCTGGAATGTGAACATTGCTTGGTTGAATGTCCACGTGGTCGAAGAGGTGTTCATGCATAAACCGTGCGATGCTTTGCAATTCAAACGGTTGCATCGGGAAGTATTCTGTCAAGTTGAACGTAATCACGTTCGCGAATGACAGTCCCTCATCGCGATGCATACGCACCAATTCGTTGTAGACATTCGCGGGCGATGATCCAGCAACGAGACCGAGTACGCATGTCTTACCTTGCTTGGCATTGGTTCGAATCAGCTCCGCTATCTCCTTTGCGGCTGCCACACTTGCATCGGACGCGCGCTCGAAGATGCGGCAAGGGACTCGTTCGTTCGGGTGGCTATTCACGGCTGAGATACCTGTTTTGCGATCATCGCTGCTCCCAGCACACCGGCATCGTTGCCGAGTGTGGCGAAATCAACTTGCATATTAATTCCAACTTGCACGAGTGTGGTGGCTTTGACAGTAGCGCGAACACGTTCCAAGAATTGCCGTCCCGTATTCGTTGCATTGCCACCGAACGTCATTGCGCCTCCGAGCAGAACAACTTCTGGGTCGATTACCTGGCCGAGCATACCAATGGCTTGCCCAACATATTGAGCCGTTTCGTCGATCAATTCCTGGCAGACTTGAGAGCCTTTTTCGGCCTCCGCAGCGATGTTCAATGGAGTGACTTGATCTGACAACAATTCCGCGGAGAAATGACTTGGTCCCTCTGCCTTGATCGCGGATCGTAAGCGGTTGATTAAACCGCCGGCAGCTGCGTACGATTCCAAATGGCCACGACTTCCGCAGGTGCAAGGCAGGGCATCGTCATCAAAGCGAATGGCAATGTGCCCGAGTTCACCCGCACAGCCGTGGTCACCGCCATAGGGACTGCCGTTGACCACCAAGCCGCAACCGATGCCGGTTCCGAGTGTGATCAGTGCTAAGGACCGATCCCCTAACATCCGAGAGGCGTGTTCTGCATAGGCCGCCGAATTCGCATCGTTGACCACTGCCGAGGGGAGACTCGAGGCATCGCAGAGCAGTTCGAGCAGGGGCTGGCCGTGCCATCCCGGCAAATTGACGACTTCTCTTAGCTCGAAAGCTCGTGTGTCGAGTACGCCGGGGACAGCTAATCCGACCCCCGCGAGATCGCGTTCCGGACGAGCCAAATCTTCAAGCTGTTGCATGGCAAATTGCATGGCAAAGTTAAAGATGCGTTGCGGTGTGCCCAGTTCGGGGGTTGGAGTCGTGCCACGCCGGTGCACGGTACCCTCGGCATCGACCAAGCCCAGCTTGACGTTGGTGCCGCCGACGTCGATTCCAAGAAACAGTTTTTCCACGAAATCAACATCGGTGGAGGGTATCTGACGCGTCATAAGGCTTTGCGATATAGCGTTGGAATCTGGGTGCTTGGCCCTAGTCGCCAAGCCCTATGATAATTCGAACCCTCTGCGATGGATAACCGTCATCTTGCCGGGCCGGCAGGCCCTTATTTGAGCGGTTGGAGGCCTTCTGGAAGTCGTCCTTCAGCGACTTCTTCGTCCCACTGGTCCATTAAAGGCCAGCGGTCGGCGAGCGTGCCGAAGTCGGCCATTTGCAGGTATCCCTTCACTCGCTGGATCGTCTTATCCAACAACTCGGGATCGTTGCGGAAGATCGGGCCGTGGCTGGGGGCCAGCCACTTGACGTCACTATCACGGATTCGCTCAAGCGATCGGACGAATGCCTTGATGTCGCTTCCATGATGGGCATCAATCGCCCCAATGCAGCCATCGCGGTAAATGTTGTCACCGCTCATCAAGACATCTCCCATGCGAAACGCCAACTGGCTGTCGGTGTGGCCTGGCGTGTGCCAAACTTCCAGTTCGAGAGATCCAACCGAGATGGTGTCTCCATCCTGGACCTGATGCTCGATTTTCACGGGGGGCATCGAGAGCTTTAAATCTTGAGCTTCGATCTCGGCAAGCGTGATGAGTGTGTCGCCAGATTCCAGCGGCTTCACTGCATTCGGATGTGCTGTCACCGAGGTTTTAAGGGTTTGCTTCGCTTTGGCTAGCCCTTGGATGTGGTCCACATCGGCGTGGGTCGCGATCAGCGTCTTGCACTGTGAAAAAGGGAAATCGAGTTGGCGAATGATCTCGATGAAATCTTCGACCGTTTCCTCGTAGCCGATGTCGATCAGCAACCACTCGTTCGCGTCATAGACCAGATAGATATTGCAACCAAGCACTTCACCAGCTTGGAAGTTGAGCTCGATAATGCCCGGGAAGATCGGTTTTCTGTCAATCATGATGAAGAGGTGCCGGAACGCTTTCAGTATCAGTATGTATTGTACGAACTGGAGATTCTTAGGCCAGCACCCACACGCTTTATGGGCGATTCCCCCTATTGAGCTGAATCTTCCTCGAAACGCACTACAAACTTTTCCAAAACCGCTGCGCGGATGGATTGTTGACTGGGCGAGTTGATGTCAATCGGCCAATTGATCGACCGTTTCGGCCAGCTTGTTTTTCTAGTCTCGGTCGTTCTGCGCGGACTGCTCGAAGCCGTCGAGGTATTCGCGGACGCATTTATATTTTGGGGGAAACCTGAACCCTTTCACGGATTTGTCGTTTGTTCCAGATTGGCTGTCAGTTCGCTGGTTTGGTCTCTGAGGTGATCGCCGCCAGTGTTTGGGCCAAGCCTTCGCGGTAACTGGGGAAACGGAGTGTGGGAATCAAATCGGATTTCATTCGTGAATTACGAATTCGTTTGTTGCTCTCCGATCGCGCCGACTTCGGCGAGTCTGATTCAGGGATCACAAACTGAGGATCGGGTGAATTGGTTTGTTTTGCGATTTCACCGTAAAAATCGCCCCGACGAACTGGTTGGTCATCACTCACTAAATAGAGCGAGTGAGGTTGGCTGTTCCAAGATTGGGTGACAGCGCGAGTTGCATCTTGCACATGAATCAAGTTCAGGTAACCCTCCTGCATTGATGCGATTGGCTTCCCTGCGATGACGTCGGCTGCGCGGGGAACACGGCCCGGACCGTAGATACCGGACAGACGCAAGATCGTTCTCAGTCCTGATGCACTCGCCGAGGCAAGACAGGCCTCGGCCTCAAGATGGACTTTTCCGCCCGGGCGTTGCGGGGATGTCGGGGAGGATTCGTCGATCCAGCTGCCATCGGTCTGATGGTAAACACCGGTCGTGCTGATGTAGCAGATTTGGGTGGTGGGGTGGAGTTTGTCGAGTAAGTTGTTGAGACCGCCGACTTGGGATTCCCGACGCGATCGTGAACTGGCTCGGTCATAGCTAACGGAGATCAGCACCCGTTCTACGCGGGGCAGATCTCGCAGTGTGGCTGGTTCACACCAATCGGCGAGGACGGGCTCAATTCCGGTCTCGCTGAGTAGCTCGGCCTTCTCTGGGCTTCGAGTGGTGGCCCAAACGCGGGTCCCGGAAGCAAGCAGAGATTCAGCGACCGATTTCCCCAAGTAACCGCAGCCAAATACCAAAGCACCCGACGAATCGGAACTGGCGGCACCGGAGGGGGGCGAAACTTTGCGTGAAGTTGTCGGTTTTCTACGATAGGAAGTCACTTTTTCCGATTGGCTCATTAGTGGCTACAATAGGTTTGCTGGATATGAGCACCACTATACGGAGCGAGGCAGTTTTGCGTTTGAGCTACCCCAGGCCGATCTTGGCGAGAATTCGATCGAAAAGCACCTCTCCCGCCACTTTATTGTCGGTTAGAGCGTCTCAGGCCGTCTTCCTCGCACTGCTTTGGTTTTCAGCCTCTGTTCATGGTGTCAGCCAGGCCCAGGAGACGGTCTTACCTGATCCGCCTGTCGAACAGGAAGCCTCATCGATTGATCAGGCCGCTGTCAAGACTCTGGACTCTTCCGACCAGGAAGGTTCCTCCGGGACCGAGGTCGAGGTAGCGACAGAGCTAGTGCGACTGTTTGAAAAAGGGGGCATGCCGGCAACCATCGATCAGTTGCGCCAACTGGAGGACCAACAGCGAAGAGTCGCAGATGCCGCGGTTTCCTGTGCGGTAAGCGTTCAAATTGGTCCAGCACAGGGTGGGGGTGTGATTGTCACAGATGACGGCTACATCCTGACTGCCGCCCACGTCGCGATGCGGCCGGGACGAGTGGCGAAGGTGACCTTATCCAACGGGATGAGAGTGAACGCAAAAACGCTCGGAATGAATCGCCACGTGGATGCCGGTCTGATCAAGATCGAGCCGGGGCAGAACAACGGTCAGCCTTATCCCTTTGCCTCGCTCGGGGCGAGTGAAGATCTAGTGCCTGGAATGTGGTGCGTTGCAACTGGCCATCCCGGTGGCTACGACCGCCGACGTGGGCCCGTGACGAGAATCGGACGAATTTTGGCGGTCAGTGATTCTGCAATCGTGACCGATTGTGCCCTGGTCGGTGGCGACAGTGGCGGACCGCTGTTTGATCTGTCGGGCAAATTAATCGCGGTGCATAGCCGCATTGGAAACGATGTAGCCGATAACTTGCATGTTCCAATCGACCATTACGACGTTTCCTGGGATCGCATGCAGGCGGGTGAAGCATGGGGTTTCTTACCTGGTTTCAAGCCGGTCATTGGGGTGCGAGGGGATGCGAAAGCGCCCGAGGCTGTCGTGTCTTACGTCGCGCCAGGTTCACCGGCGGAACAATGTGGAATCAAAGTTGCCGACGTGATTGTCGAGTTTGGTGAGGACGAGGTGACCGATTTCAATTCGCTACGTGAAGCAGTTGCCCAGACGATGCCAGGTGAGAGAGTGCGTTTATGGGTACTGCGTGATGGGAACCGATTGGGTTTAACTCTCGAAGTCGGGCGCGCGTCCGGAAATTAGGCAATGGCTCGGTCGCAGATGATCTTGCTGAAATCTTTTTATGGGAAAGCCATGCAACGATTGAATTACATAGTGTTATTGGGTTGCTTGCTTGTTGCTCCTGCCGCTTCAATGGCTGACGAGCGGCGTGACAACGCAGACATGATTCGTTTGGTTAGCCCAATCGCTGAAAAAGTAAAGGGATCGGTTGTCCAAGTGCTCAGTGGCGGCCGTCCTGTCGCGTTGGGAACCGTTGTTTCAGAAGACGGTTATGTGTTGACCAAGCGGAGTGAATTGAGCGGCGACCCAATTCGAGTCCGCCTACATGATGGTCGTTTGTTGCCAGCACGTGTAGCCGCCGTTCGACGCCATAACGATCTTGCGATGCTGCGAATCGATTCCGAGATCACATTGCCATCGGTTGAATTTTCGACCAATGTGCCGCCAACTGCCAGCTTTTTGGTCAGTGTGGGCCGAACGGCGAGGCCGATTGGTTTGGGAGTTGTTGGCGTCAGCAAAACACGACCTGTCGGACATCAGGGGCGGCTCGGAGTAATGTTGCAGGACGATGTTAGTGGACGTGCCTTGGTCAATGATGTTTTTCCGCAGAGCGGAGCTGCCCAGGCTGGCATTGAACCGGGGGACCTCATCGTTGCCGTCAATGGCCGCGAGGGAAATACGCGGAAAGAAGTCATCGACCGATTACGGGGGATGTTTCCGGGGGAAAATGTGCGTTTGACGATTTTGCGAGCCAACGAGGGCGAGGGCTTGGATACGCTGGAGATCGACGCACGTATCCGAGAGCTAAACGTGATGCGAGAATCCGCTAGCGATACCATGGTAAATGGTCAGCGAAGTACTCGACTAAGTGGATTCGACCGCGTCATTCAACATGACACCGTTCTTGCTCCCGATGAATGTGGTGGGCCGCTTCTTGATTCGCTCGGTCGTGTCGTGGGTATCAACATTGCCCGTGCTGGTCGCGTCGTTACTTACGCGTTGCCATCGGAATTGATCCTGCCTGAAATGCTGAGCATGCTGGAAGAATCGCGGGCATCGTTGCGTTAACGGGCCTTGATGCACGAATCGGGATGCTTATTCAATCACCCGATTGGAGCGTGCTGCGGCTGTATGACTGGCATTTCTGGATCACCGATGTTGCTGGATCACCGGCCCCGAGCATCATTACAACGCTCGTCGTTTTATGAAGTGGCCAAGTTCTCCCACAGCCAATGGATTGATTGCTCAATCCTTAGCTGATGATTTTCGGTTGGTATGCAATCGTGACCGAGTCCTTCCAAAATGACGGTTCGCTTGGGCCCCCGATAGGCACGTATGAGCCTGTTTTGATAAGACGCTGGGACGAGCTGATCGAGCTCAGATTGCAAAAACACCGCTGGTAAATAACATCGCCGTGCTGTTGCCATCGCGTCCATGGAATCACAAAGGTGGTCGACTAGCGGTCCCGCCCAGACCCCTAAGGGGTAACGTCTGGCCTCGCGTTTGAAGACCGGTTTCAGCAATGGTGGATTTCGTAATACAACTCCGCAGCGATCCGGAATCGCCTCGGTGGTCACAGCTACGTTCAACGCTGTGAGACAACCGAGGCTGTTTCCACACAGCATGATGGGGGTCTGATGGGGATATCTGCCCATTACCTGATCCCAGAATTCGACGGCGGCCGTCCCGATCTTGGGCAAGCTGGCTGGGCCTGTGCTACGACCGTATCCAGGCGGATTCCATGTCCACATTGCGATACGCAACGCGCTGAGTATCGACATCGGAAACGGACCGGACCGCTCGGCTCGCCCGGCCGTCCCGGGGAATTTCAACACGACCAGTTCAGGAGTGAACCGGTCTGCATCAAAATTTGCCTGCATGAAGCACTCGATCGGCGAGGAGCCATTACAGAGCATCACGCGTTGTTGAGGCGCGAACTCGATCGGTTGCCGGGATGGCCGTAATACCATCCGATCCAACAGGTAACGTTGAAAAGATTCAATCGGTCGTCGGATCATTTCATCAGCTAAGGCGGTTTTTTCAGTGAACTCGTTGGCCGGGTAGTGCTCCATCGTCAACGCCCAGTATGAATACGTCGGCGTTGCCGGGACCCGCAGCGGTGACCATGCCCTCACTGAGTCCAAACCGCATTTTTCGAGGTTTCAAATTAGCGACCATCACCACCAATCGGCCGACCAACGCCTCGGGTTCGTAAGCAGCCTTGATCCCGGCGAAGACTTGTCGTTGCTCGTCGCCGCCGAGTCCGAGTGTCAGCTTAAGTAGCTTGTTTGCTTCGGGGACCTGCTCGGCTTTGATCACGCGGGCAACCCGTAGATCAACCTTGGCAAAATCATCGATGGTGATTTCGTCCGCGAGCGGTTCATCCTTTAGCGGCTGGTCACTGTCATTGAAGGTGGGCTCTGCGGTTGTGTCCGCTTCGGCCGCTGCAAGCTCTTTGCTTTCCTCAATCATCTTTTGTAATTCCTCTGTTTGTAATCGATTTAGCATACGTTTGAATTTTGTGACCGACGTCCCCAGCAAGGGCGTTCGGCTTTGCTCCCAACTAACAATTTCTTCACCCAGCAGTTCGCTGCACTGTGTGGTCAGGTCAGGCAAGACGGGAGCCAAATAAATCGCAAGCTGTCGGAACAGGTTAAGCGCGACGGTGCAAACGTCCCGCAATTCGTCTTGTCTCGCTGGATCTTTTTTCATCTCCCACGGTTTGGCATGTTCGACGAATGGATTTGCAGCGTCTGCCAATTCCATGATGCGACGCATGGCCCGAGAATAATCGCAAGCCTCATAAGCCTTTGCGATCTCGTCACCGGCGGCTGCCGCAGCTTCAAAAAGTCCACCGTCATCAGGGTAGTTCTCAGACAATCCGGTTCCATGGGCGAACTTGCCCACGCGGCTGGCCAAGTTGACGACCTTACCAACCAAGTCACTGTTGACTTTCTCCGCGAACTCTTCGACACCGAGGTCCAAGTCTTCCACACGGGGTGTCAATTTGGTCGCGTAAAAGTAACGCAGATAGGAAGGATCTGCATACTTCAAATAAGTGTCGGCGGAGATCAAAGTCCCATCTCTTTTGGACATCTTCTTGCCGTCCACATTCAAAAATCCATGAATGTGAACCTTGGTTGGCAAGTTGTATCCGGCTGTTTTTAGCATGCCAGGCCAAAACAGAGTGTGAAAATACGTAATGTCCTTTCCGATGAAATGGTGGACTTCACAGTCGTCGTTTTTCCACCAATGTTCAAGGCGTTCTCCGTGGCCGTCGCACCATTGTTGAGTGCTGGCAATGTATCCAATTGGAGCATCAAACCAAACGTACCAATAATTCCCGGGCGAATCAGGAATCTCAAACCCGAAATAGGGAGCCGGTCGACTGATATCCCAATCCCTTAGACGCTCAGCCAGAAAGTGGCCTTTTAGATAATTGGCGACCTCGCTTTGCAGAGCATCACTGGTGTTGACCCAATCGACCAACCAGTCGTGAAGTTTGTCTAGTTGAACAAAGAGGTGGGTCGCTTCGCGAAGAACCGGCGTTGCGCCGCTGAGTGTACTTTTGGGGTCGACCAAGTCAGTGGGGCTGTAGGTGTGTCCACACGTGCAATTGTCGCCTGCTTGGTCTGTTCGGCCACATTTGGGACAGGTTCCTCGGACAAACCGGTCAGCCAGAAACGTTTCGGCATCGGGGTCGTACAGTTGCTCGATGGACCGTTCAGTGATCAGGTCGGCCTCTCGCAGTGCGTTCCAGAATTCTCCACAAATCTTACGATTCGCTTCGCTATTGGTGCTGCCGTAGTGATCAAAGTTGATCCCGAATCGATGGAAATCACGCTGATGTTCGTGACTCATCGCTGCAATGAGGTCTTCTTCGGTACGTCCCTCTTTTCGGGCTCGGATCATGATTGCCGTGCCGTGTGTGTCGTCCGCGCAGATATAGATGCACTGGTTGCCGCGAAGTTGCTGGAAGCGGACCCAGATGTCGGTCTGGATGTACTCCACCAAATGCCCGATGTGAATGGGGCCGTTGGCGTAGGGGAGGGCACTGGTAACGAGGATTTGACGTGACATGGGGCTTCTCGAGTAACCGAAGTTAGCGACGACAGCGGGAGGACGAAGGCAAGTGGATCAGGTCGGAATTGTCTTCGGCGGCGGAGGAATTGTAATCATCTGGATCGATTTCGACGACGCGACGCGAATGGGCCGCTGGCATTAAATCCGGGGAAAATGCGCGTGAAACTGAAAAAAAGACTCAAGTTCGAGGCCGCTCGGTTCGTTTGCCCTTGCCTTCGGCCGATCGGGTTATGGAGTATTCCGATGCCGAGGATCCAAGGCATGGAAGCCGTGGAGCAGCGGTGGGATGACTCGCATCAAAGCAGGATGTGGCGAGACGAGTGACCCCAAACAGAGTCGTAAGCATGGTCCAAGGAGGGACGAGCGTGACGAAGCGAATGTTCGCGGTAGTGATAGCTGGTTTTCTAGCCATAACCGGCATGGCGGCACCAAAAGCCGGGGCCGATTCCATTCTGATCGCATTCTCCAGTAGCCACTGTCCGCCCTGCGAACTGATGAAGCCGACGTTGGCGGAATTGGAGCAGTCTGGGATTCCGGTGCGGCATGTTGACGTGCAGGTCGAACCACAATTGGTGGCCCGCTTTGGCGTTCGCCAGACTCCAACCTTTGTCATTGTTTCGGCGGGAAAAGAAGTCACTCGATTGGTGGGCGTGCAATCAGCCCAGAATCTGCGTGCAGCACTCGCAATCGATCCGAGTGGGCCGCTGATTCCGACTCGTTCCACAACGACTACTCAGGGCGGCTTGAACACGCCCCAAACGCGTTTGGCCATACTTGATCCCGCCAGTGGTGGGTCGCCGGAACAATTGGTTTCGGCAACCCAGGCTCCACGTGGCAGTGAGCCGATGCCAAGTTTGTCGCTCGCAGATGCTGTCGAACGGGCTCGCGCTGCAACTGTGCGACTACGGGTCCATGACGCACAGGGCTATGGAGCTGGCACCGGTACGATTATTGATACCCATGGTGACGAAGCGCTCGTACTGACCTGTGGACATCTGTTTCGTGAGAATCAGGGCAAAGGCAAGATCGAAGTTGACTTGTTCGTGGGTGGACGAACCATGACCGTACCTGGGCAAGTCATCGACTTTGATGCCGATGCCAGGGACATTGCCTTGGTGTCGATCAAACCCGGGTTCGCGGTCCAGCCTGTTCAGGTGATCGGGTCCGATCAGCTGGTTCGTAACGGGCAGCCAGCTTTTAGTTTCGGATGTGATCGTGGGAATGATCCTTCACGACGTGACACGCGCATTACCGGTATCAACAAATACAATCAACATTTGGGCGTTTCCAATCTGGAAATCGCTGGCGCGCCAATCGATGGCCGCAGCGGTGGTGGTCTGTTTGATGCAACGGGACGTTTGGTCGGTGTTTGTAACTCAGCAGACTATAAAGAGGACGTTGGGATCTACGCCGGTCCGGGCAACGTTCATTGGCAATTGGAACGCATTGGAATGCTTGAACTGTTAGAGAGTACGCCACCTTCAAATGATCAAAATCAGCCTCCACCTGCTCGATTAGCAAGTCAGGGAACAGCTGCTGGGCAAGTTCAAGCGACCGCTGCATTGGCCCAACCATCCGCGATCTTGCCGAATTCAAATCAAGAAGTAATCGTCATTATTCGGGATAAAGCGAACCCGGCCGGGAATCCACAAGTGATGACGCTGCAAAGCCCTACGGCTGAACTGCTGCATCTGATTCAAAGCCACGCGAACTGATTCGGGATCGGGCCACGTTGGTGATAACTTACCTAAGTCAAGCTGCCATCGACTCGGTTCACGAATGAAATTGCTTCAAGCAATGCTTCGCAGCGGATCCAAGCATCAGCGTATCAACACCGATGGAAATCAGTGTGTAACCCTTTTCGATGTGGGCTTTCGAGGTTTCCGTCGAAATGGCGAAATGCCCCAATGGCATTCCGGCGGATTGGCAAGCTCGGGTAATACGATCCATCGCGCTGACGACGACAGGGTCATCGATCTGACCCATCTTGCCGAGGCTTGCGGAGAGGTCATAGGGTCCTAATTGGATCGCATCGATTCCGTCGACCTGAAGAATGGAATCAATGTTTTCGACGGCAAGGCGATGCTCTGCTTGCACGATGACCGCGATCTGATCGTTCGCAGATTCAAGGTATTCTTGGAATCCCATTCCGTAACGATGGGCTCTCGCCAAACCTACACCACGTTGTCCCTCGGGTGCGTAACGGGCGAATTGGACAACGTCGGCGGCTTGTTTTGATGTGTTGACTTGGGGGACGATGATTCCTGCGGCACCAAGATCCAATACTTTTTTGATCGGAACTTCTTCTGCAGCCGGTACACGAACAACGCAAGGTAGTCGATGGCCAACCGCCTGCAAAATAGAAAGGATATCGGATAGTTCCAGCGGCCCATGTTCACCATCGATGAACAGCCAGTCGAATCCGGCGTCAACCAGAATCTCCGCCGTGGCAGCGGTTGGCAGAGTGATCATGGTTCCGATCAAGACCTCGCCGGATCGTAACTGGGACCGAAAGTTGTGGTTCATTCGGAAAGACTCTAATTCTTGACGGGTTTATCAGTCGGGGTTTCTTGCTGGGTTTCTTGCTGGGTTTCGTCTACGTTTGCTTCGTTCTCTTCCTGTTGGGGGAATGAGAATTCACTAACAACTTTGCCGTTCACACCGCGGTGTTGGAGCACCAATCGGCTCTCACCTGATTTGGAGTCGTCGTAACGGAGTTCACCGGACAAAAAGCCACCGGCGACTCGCAAGAAACGATGGACGGGACGGCGATCGCCTGGTTTCCATCCGAATTGGTGTTTTTCGCTACCCGGTCCACAGCCGAATTCCCACAATCCCGACTTTTCGTCGACCGAAGCGTACTGCCAATGACGGTCGCCACAAAACACGATCACGCCATCCTGGTCGGTGAACATTTGTCGGAGTTCGTTTCCTTCGTGGGCGAAAACATCATTGGCATGGTTATCTCGTTTGTTGGGTCGGTCCGGTCCGACGATGGGTGTCGGGCTAAAGATCAGCTTGAACCGAGCATCGGATTGGGACAGGGAGCGACGAAGCCACTCTTTCTGTTCAGCACCCAGGATTGTCTTCGCAGGTCCATCGGGCAGATTGTTAGGGCTGCGATAGTCGCGACCTTCCAAAAGCCAGATTTGTAAGTCGCTTCCCCACCGCACGGTTTTGTAACGCGGTGTGTGGGAAGGAAACTGCTCTTCGTTAAAAAGCTTCACACCTTGCTCGAAAGTGACAGACCCGTAAGTCTGGCCGAGCCAGCAGTCATTCTTCAGCGTGTCGTGGTCGTCTTTTAAAAAATAAGATGTTGTTGTTTGATAAAACTTGCGATTGTTTGGTAACGCAAAAAGACGTCCCCATTTGAACCGCATCAACTCCAACGTCAATGCCCAAGGATCTGGCTTATCGTAATACTCGATGTCGCCTGCATGTACGACGAAATCGGGTGCGAGTTCGGTCATGCTGGGATAGATTTTGTGACCATTTAAACCATCGTCGCGACGAATAAAATCGTGACAGGTTGTCATGCAAAAAGTGAGATTCTGTTTAGTTTTATTTGTGGGGGCAGTACGAAACGATCCTCTCACGACAGACGTTAATTCACTTGATCCGACCGGTCGAGCCTCAATGACGGCTGCGTATTGGCGATTCGGTCGCAGATTGTCGAGTTTCCATTGAGCAGTAAAGTCGTGTTCGGCGTCTGTGGTAACCCACTCGGTAGTTTGAACATTCTTTCGTTGCAGTACGGGAAAGTAGGTCAGTCGCACCTCACCTGCTTTGCCGGGGCAAGCTCCGAACATATCTTGCAATGCAGTATCCGGCGGCAATTGATCGCCGAGCAGTTTGGCAGGGTCATCAAGCTTCGCATACTTGGCGGCTTCACTTTTTGAGATGGAGACGAATTTCGCTCCATCAGCTTTCATTTCTGGATGAGCGGTCGTTCGAGTCCAAAGCACGATCGAGTCTTGATCAGCCCAACTGTTTCGGATCGCGTTGCCAAGGAATGGTCCCTGTCGTGTGGCTACTGTTACGTTGTCATTCGCTTCGCGAGCCACAAACTGAAAGTCTTTGAAAGCAGCTTTCCCGCCGTGATCTGTCAGCATAATGCGATTTTCACCCTGACACTGGCCAAAACCTTGCGCTCCCCAGAATTTACTCAACGCGATTTGGCGATCCCAACTTGGACCTTTGATTGCTGCCGCACAAACCAAGTTTCCGTTTAAGTGATGTTCCAGGCGGTTGCCGACAGCAACGATTTTTGATTGATTCCATTCACCGGGTGGTTTTGCAGCTGTGTTGGGTTCGGGTGCGAACAGGTCATAGATCGATGCTGTCTTTCCGGTCTCTGGCTGTCGTGTAAGCGATTGGTCATCGATGATTTGATATTCCACGCCGAGCCACCGATTTCCATATTTTCGAACGCGATACTTCAACCCCGTATTTGCCTTGGAAGCGATTTTCCATTTCCACGATAGTTCAAAGTGCTCTGGTAAAGGTGCACTCAACAGGCTGCCGTTTCCGCCGCGTGGCCGCTCGAGCCGAATTTCTCCGCCGTCGAAATCCCAGCCTTGCTCGGGGGGCTGGCCATCAAGCGTCTGCCAGAAACCAGCTTGTGACCAATCGGAATCGCCTGCCTCGGGCTGAGGGGAGGGAGCGTTGTCCTGAGCGGACAAGTGAACGCTGGCGGTAGACAAACCGACGAAGAAGATGCCGGAGGCAAGAAATCTGTTGAAGGAAAGCCGGGGGCAGGGGCGTCGTCGCATTGTCGTTGTCTTTGCAATCAAGCGGGTGCAAAACAGCGACATCGGTTGGAATACCGAATAAACAGAAGCCACTTCCCGATGTCACAGAAACTTCGAAGAGCTTACTTGGCGAGGGGCCGATTGTGTGGCGATGATCCAAAAGAACAGGCGGCGGTCAGGAAAAAATGTCCGCGGTGAGAGCTGCCGCAATTTAACGCCGCAAGCTTTTTCGTCGAGAATCTGGAGTCTCGAATCCTGCAAGATCTGTCACCAACAATTCCAGCTCGAGGCCGAGCCACGTACCGAAGGCCTCTTTTGATTCTTCTGACAGCGTGGCTGTCAATTCGAACCAGTGGTCCCCGCCTGATGTCGGGGGAGGTGTTCGATTATCGCTTGAGGTCGTCATCGGAGTGGTGCTCCGTAATGGTGCAGGGCGGCGGCGTTTTGTCTTGCAAGCCAAGCTGATCTGGACTACGAGATCCATGGTTGCCTTGGCTCATGCTCTCCAACAATAGAGAGCATGAGCCGTGAAGAAGGTTTCAATGCAAGCAATGTGCCGGATCCAGCCGGAAGTGGTTTTTTTTCCTAAGTTGTTTTTCAGTAAGGATTTAGCGTTTTCTTGGTTGGTCGCCAAGAAATTCAAGTTGTCGCAAAAAGCGAACGCGTCTGTTGCGATTTGCCGACGCGGCAGGTGCTGAAGCCACGTATCGGCCAAATTGACTGACGTCTCAATTTTATCTCAAGCGGCCGTCAGCATCGACTTATTTCCGACGGACTCGAGGCGGAGCTTGCATTCTGACGCCAACTCCGTTCGGTTGGGATCTTCGTTTCGATCCGGCAAGTTCTGTGGGCGGTGAATTGGCGAGTCCGTGATAAATGGCAGAATTTATCACCAGAATTTCCCAAGATTGGCTGAACCGCCGCGAATGTTGGTTTGTGAGGCGGAAAGGTGCGAGATCCAGTCACCATTTTTCAGAGTTGACCGCCCGTATCAGCCACCTTTTTGAGGGGATTACAATGCTTAAAAAAGCCCTGATGGCCGGAGGTGTTGTCGCACTTCTATCAACAGTGAGTTTAGGAACTCCTTTATTCAGCTATGCCCGGTGCGGCGTAAATTGGCTGCGAAGTTCGGCCAATGATGCAATGCCGATGGAGTGGGAGCTAAAACGAGCACGTCAGTTGATTGCTGATCTCCGACCAGAGATCGAGAGCAACGCGAAGCGAATTGCTCAGGAGAAAGTACAGGTTGCTCGCTTAGAAAAACAGCTCGACGAAACCGACGAGCGGTTGGCGAAAGCCCAGTCCGACATTCAACGTCTGACCAATGACTTGGATGGTGAGAATGAGTATTACACCTACGCTGGACGGACCTACACATCGACTCAGGTCAAAAGCGATCTCAGCAACCGGTTTAAGCGTTATAAGACCCGTCGCGCGACGGCGGACAAGTTAGAGCAGATGCTGTCGGCTCGTCAGGCATCGTTGAAAGCAGCACATGAAAGAATGGATGCTATGTTGAGTGCCAAGCGACAACTGGAAGTAGAAGTCGAGAATCTGCAGGCACGACTCGGTGCATTGCGAGTTGCTCAGACCAGCAGCCAATTAAACTTGGACGACAGTCAGCTGTCACGCACTCGTGAATTGCTTGACGAAATCGCAACGCGAATCGATGTCGAAGAAGAGACGATGAGCGTCGATGTTGAGTACTTCGGTGAGATCGATCTCGACGAGCCAAGTGAAGAAGATTTGCTCGACGAGATTACGAGTTATTTTCAAGGCACTGAGGCTGTCCCAGCGGGTAGCTTGGTATCGATTGAACTTAACTAACAGACCTTGGTTGGTCGAACTGGAAGCATCCTCTGACACAGCAGGCTGATCCGTGTCAGCAAGACAACCCTCCGAATCGAACATCACACCTCCAGACCCGTGCTGGAGGCTTTGGGTGGACGGTTGCGGAGGTTTTTTGCTGTTAACCGGTGGCCCGTGGTCCGTCGGCGGTTGGAGCCAGGGACCGAAAGCGGATGTTTGTGTGCGAGCCGACTGGCCGCGAAGAGCTGGAATGATTCAGCGGTCCGGCGAAGACTACTTTTGGCTTGATGAAAAGAAGCCGAGGCGGTCAGAGCTGATTCAGAGTGGGAAACCACTCCCTGTGCAGGGATCTGCAGTCATGACTTTGCGAAAACCGAGCCCGCTCAGTAATTCTGCCGTCTTAGCTCTTCAGGCTCCTCATCGCTTTGACGATCACATCGATGCTGTGGTACTGGCTGGGGACACCGTGTTGATTGGCCCGAGTGACGATTGTCACATTGCGTATCGGGGAATTCCAAATCGGGTGATTGTTACGCGCAAAGATGATTGCTGGCTGGCGAAGGAGGGTTCCAATGGCGACTTTCAGCGATTGCTGCCCGGTGAACGGATGATGCTGGAAAATCTTGCAATCACGTTGGAAAAAGTATGAAGATGCCCCGAACCGAGTCGCTCGGGGGGGAAAAGCCCGACAAGGGAAGAACTGGCGCGCCCGATTCTGATGCGATGACGGCCTTTGAAAATGGACAAGAACCGGCAACAGCCGTCATTTCGCGTGATGTTTCTCACGGGATAAAAGATCTCATGACTCTACTTCTCGATAAACTTAAAGTGGGTGGGAACGCCACCGCCAAATCTCCCGATCTAGAGGGTGCGGCGGCAGATGTCTCCCATTACAGTGTCCTTCCTATTGCGGAGCAGGAGGCACAGCGTCTTTCCGTCGGAGACGAGGTTTTGCAGGAAACCCAGCTGTTGAACGGCACGCCGAATTCCCAAGTTATGACCTACACCTATCCACCCGGATCGACCCCGCTGCCTCCGTACACGATTCGCAGGGGGATTGGGTTGGGCGGTTTTGGCGAAGTTTATTTCGCGGTCAGCCAAGCGGGGAAGGAAGTCGCACTCAAGCGGATTCAACGGAATCTGGAAGTTGAATTGCGAGGGGTTTCGCATTGCTTGAATTTAAAACATCCCAACCTAGTCTCACTGTTTGATGTTTGTGAGGACGAACAAGGGCAATCCTGGGTCGTGATGGAATACGTGGCAGGTTTGAACCTGCGGCAAATTCTTGACCAGGCTCCCGACGGATTACCGGAGGCAGAAGCCCGGCGTTGGTTCTCGGGGATTGCTGCTGGTGTCAATCACTTGCATTCGGCTGGGCTGGTGCACCGAGACCTCAAGCCCGGCAACATCTTTGATGACTTGGGAATCGTCAAAGTGGGTGATTACGGGTTGAGTAAGTTTATCTCGACGTCGCATCGTGGTGGGCATACAGAGAGTGTTGGTACGTTTCATTACATGGCGCCCGAGATTGGACGCGGTCAGTACGGCCGCGAAATCGACATCTACGCTTTAGGTGTCATTCTTTACGAACTGTTGACTGGTCGAGTTCCCTTTGATGGTGAGAGTTGTCACGAGATCATCGTCAAGCATCTAACGGCACAGGCCGACTTGCGTGATGTTCGGCAACCCTACCGCAGTGCGATCGCCAAGTGTTTGGCAAAAGATCCTGCTGAACGATTCTCCAATGTCAGTGAATTGTTGGCGGCGTTGGGACTCAAAGGTGGTGCCACTGTCGGACATACCGAAGAAGTACTAGTTGCTGAAGTGTTTGAGTCGGAAGAACCACTCGAGGCGATTGCTGTCGATGAGTCAATTCCTACTGAGGCGGCAACGAACGGGACAAAATTTTCCTCTCGCTCGTCCACGAGAACGCATAACGAGGAACCGATTGCCAGGGCGGTTAAGCAAAGCTTGGGTGATTTGGATCGCTGGTGGATGACGCTCGATCGATCGCCTGGTGCGAAGGTGATTGTGTTGATTGCCGCGATCACCATCGGGCTCATGAATACTCACTGGCTGCTGCCACTGCTGGCCTTTTTGGCTGTCATTTACGTTCCGTATTACATCGTTCGACAGATGTCGTTACTTGGGCGCAAGCAGCCGAGCTATGCCGAGGCGCAGCGTGTAGCGACCGCGACGAAGGTTGTTGCTCGCCCGATCACGCGGCGACAATGGCGTAGTTCGATGCGGAATGAACTACGAGCCAAGCGTTCCTTGGTGCGGGTTGCCGAACTCAATACTTCATGGATCGCGGCGACTTGCACAACTGCTGGCTTGGGGTTGTCAGCAGCAGTGATCGGCTTGCGTCATGAATCGATTGATGCGATGACGATCGCGCCCTATGGGTGGGTGGCGTTAGTCGTTTTGGCCTCGTCATTGGCGATGTTGGTAATCGGTAAGCTATGGGAGCAGGAAGACGGTGAAGGGTTGCCGCGGCGTTTCGTGCTCGCAGGTTTTGGTGCTGGTGTCGGTGCGGGTGCTTATGCTCTCAGTCAGTTCTTGATGTTGCCCTTGGAGCAAGGATTGGTGCGTGATGTCGACGCGACTCACCTGCCAAATGCTTTGTATCGTGATGGAGCACCCGTTGCATCGGGAATGATGGCTCACTTTGCTCTGCTGTTCGCCATGCTGCGTTGGTGGAAATCAGTGGATCCATTACGACGGACTCGCTTGAGTCTCTGGTCAATCACCGTGGTTGTGGTGGCAGAATGGGTGGTGCATCAATTCATCCCAATCCCTCAGCCTGCTGGCATGATGGTCGCCGGTGGAACGGCCATTGTCATCCAGTTGTCGGCGCCTTGGATCAATCCTCGAGTGCCGCGTCAAAAGTCGCTCAATCCTGTTGCCGGGAGTCCAATCGTATGAGTGGTTCAATGAAGCAATCTTCGTATTGGTTGATCTTGTTGGTGCTGTCACCTTCCAGCACGATGTTGGCCGATAATTTAGTCGGTCTGGCGAGTTCGAAAGTATTTGCGGAACAGACTGCAGACAATCACTCGGCGACGCCATTGTCAGTGGCGCCACTTGATCACGTGGAATATCCATCCGATCGGCCCGCGTGGGTCGACCAAACCATTGATATCGATCAGCTCATTGATGCCGACGATCGAACCGCTACGATTGTGGTGGTTTCAGGGCCGAGTGATACGATGGATCAGAGTCTTGAAGAGTTGCTTGTTATGCAGCGTGCGGCTGTCAACGCCGTGATTGCACAGGTGACTGGTCATCAAGATGCCGACTCGGTCTTTGTGCTCAGTGATGAGGAGATCGATCGAGATCTTGTCACGCGGCGATACGACGGAGAGGTCTTGCAGGGAGATACGCCGAGGTACGAGCACGCTGTTGAATTGCAATTTAGCCCCAAGTTGCGGCGGGCGATGATCGCTGCCAAGGATAACATCGAAGTGCGGCATCGTCTCAACGCGATTGGCGTGATGACGCTCGGTGGCTTTCTAACTTTAATCGGCAGTTCTGCATTGATCGGCTTCACGCTGCGTCGAAATTCGCGAGAAGGCGTTTCTCAAGAAATTTAGATTTCAGGCGTTTATGTCACGGATGTTTCCGCCACTCCATGAAATCTCTCGCGTTTGCCGGATCAAATCGAATAGCTCACGTCTGCGGCTTTCTCCGGTTTGTCTTCGAGCGGCAGACAAACATATACTTAAAGCTAAATTTTGGAATTGAGCTCGAAGTGGTTACAGGGCCTTATGTCCAACGTCTCAGCCACTGTTCGAGTATCAATAGATTCCATAACCGATAGCCATGGTTTTGCCGTCCTGACTCGTGTGATTCGACCATTTCTGAAATGAATTCAGGGCGAAAGTAGGGTTGGATTCGGGCGTCGGTCGCGAGCAGGGTGTCATGGACCATCGGTTTTAGCTCTTTCCGAAACCAGCCTCCAATCGGAATTCCAAATCCCATTTTCTTTCTTGTGAATATGGATTTGGGGATCATTGATCCAAATGTGTCTTGCATCAATAATTTTCCGCGACGGCCTCGGAATTTAAGTTGCACTGGCAGTGATGCTGCGAATTCGACCAGGCGATGGTCGAGCATCGGTTGCCGAACTTCTAACCCGTGTGCCATCGACGCAATGTCAACTTTGGTGCATAAATCGCATGGTAAGTAAGACAGGACGTCGGAAATCGATGCCCGTGAGACTACATCGCGTCCCTCACTTCGGGCCCAGATTGAATCGAGAAATTCGAATGGGTCGTCGCCTGGGAGTTGAGCTAGGAAATCATCCGTGTAAGCATCGGCCCGCATCGACTCGGGGAAGATTTGTAGCCAGTTGAGATAGCGGCGGGCATCTGGTTGGTCAATTGCCTCCAGGAAACGCTTGCCGCGGCGAATGATCGAACGCCGACGGTTGGAATCTGGTAGACGTTGCACCAAGCCTCTACCGGGGAGTTTGTGAATTGGGAAGTACTGCCGGATTACACGACTGAGCCACAGCGCATAGTAACGTTCATAGCCTGCAAATAACTCGTCTCCACCATCACCTGACAACGCTACGGTGACTTCTTTGCGGGTCAATTCTGACAAGTACCAGGTGGGGACTGCGGAAGAGTCAGCGAAGGGTTCGTCGTAGTGCCAAACGAGCCTCTCGATTATGTCGATGCCGCTAGGCGTCACTTCAAACCGTTGATGTTTGGTTCCTAAGTGCTCCGCGACCTGCGCGGCATAAGCTGTTTCATCAAAGTCAGCAACAGGGAAGCCGATGCTGAAAGTCCGGACAGGATTTGAGCTTTGCGATTGCGCGATTGCAGTAATCAAAGAAGAGTCAACACCACCTGACAAGAACGCACCTAGTGGCACATCACTCTGCATCCTTAGCTTTACCGAATCAGTCAGTAGTTCTCGGAATTTTTCGCAGGCATCCGCTTGGCTGATCGGGCGTTCGACGGTCGGATCAAAGTCCCAATATCGGCTGACCGATACTCGTCCATTTTCAAAGACTGCGAAGTGACCGGGTGCTAGTTTTCGGACGCCTTTCCAAATGGAGCCTGGGTGTGGGATGTATCCATACATCAGAAATTCATCGATCGCACCGGGGTCGATCTCGTCGCAAACGCCCTCGACCTCGGCTAAACACTTCAATTCACTGCCAAAGACGAGGCGATTGTCTTGTGTTGCGTAGTAGAGGGGTTTTTGGCCGATCCGATCACGCGCCAGCACAAGTCGGTTCCGGCCGGCATCCCAGATAGCGACGGCGAACATCCCATTAAGTTGTTTGAAGCAGTCGGTGCCAAGGTCTTCGTACAGGTGCAGGATCGTTTCGCCATCGCCCTGGCTCGCAAATTGGTGGCCTCGACCTTCAAGCCGGTGTCGTAGCGTTTGATAATTATAGATTTCGCCATTGAAAACCATCCGAACGGTATTGTCTTCATTGGCCATCGGCTGGCGAGCACCATCGACATCAATGATGCTGAGCCGACGAAATCCCAGGCCCACCGAGATTGGATGACCATAAGCATCGCGGTGGTCCACGCCGATCCAAGTTTGGGAGTCGTCAGGGCCACGGTGGGCGATCGCATCAGTCATCTGGCCCAGCAATGCTGGTGAGATCGCATGTCGATTTTCTCGCCACACAGCACCCGTGATTCCACACATCCATCGTTCCTACTGGGTAATAGGTTTGCTTGAGACGTCGAGTATGACTGCCGTTGCCCAGGGGTGATAGCCAGGAGTTGAAGTTCAGCAACTGATCGGCTGTTGATGTTGGTAATCGGCCTAAAATGCCTGCTAAATCCATCTGTTTGATGACTTTGCTGTACACGATCTGGCATAGGATGATCGTGCTGAGTTTTCAAAGTGGGCGGTCGCCGTCGTTGCTCCAAGCCAATTATTCGATTTGAAAGGCATGATGCTCGGCAAGTCATCAGGATTTTGTCTAAGCTAGTGCAGTAGGACTTTCCGCGTTTTCACCAAACCCCGCCTGGAAAATGCGTTTGCTAATTGCCTTCGCCCTCGTAATTGTGGGCCTGATTTCCCCCACCGTCGTCGTTGCTGGCAGTGGACTTACGTTTGAACGAGATGTTCGACCATTACTAAAGACGCATTGCTTCCACTGTCATGGTGAAGCGGGCGTTAGTGAGGGGGAACTCGATCTCCGCCTGCGGCGGTGGATCGTTGCTGGTGGTGATTCCGGGACTGCGGTCCAGCCCGGTGATCCTGACGCGTCCTTATTACTGCAGCGAGTGCTCGATGGTGAGATGCCGCCTGGTGAGACGAAACTGAGCGATGCGGAAACTGGTGTTTTGCGGCGGTGGATAGCCGAGGGGGCGGTTACCGCTCGCGATGAGCCGGAGTCGCTTGATAGTGGCGATTATTTCACTGACGAGGAGCGAAGTTTTTGGTCGTTTCAACCGATTCGACGGCCACCGGTGCCGGATGCCGGGGACCGGCGTTTCAAGAATCCAATTGACGCTTTTATCTTCGATCGCTTGCGACGCAATGGACTAGATTTTTCGGAGCAGGCTGATCGAGCAACCCTGGTGCGGCGGCTGGCTTTCGACTTATGGGGTTTGCCACCTGATCCGGGGATGGTCGAAGCATTTGTCAGCGATGACCATCCGATGGCCATCGAAAATCTGGTCGACCGTATGCTGGCGTCACCACGATATGGTGAGCGATGGGGAAGGCATTGGCTGGATGTCGCTGGTTACGCAGACTCGGACGGATTCGCCACAGCAGATCGGGAGCGGGAGTTCGCATATTTTTATCGTGATTATGTGATCGACAGCACCAACGCAGACAAGCCTCTCGATCAGTTCGTTTGCGAGCAGATGGCGGGTGATGAATTGGCGGGTGATGACAACGCAGCTGCCAACGTGAGCGGGGAGGGGTGGGACCGCCAACGAATTGAACGTTTGGCAGCTACCGGTTTCTTACGAATGGCACCGGACGGAACTGGGACCGGCGGCGTCAACCTCGAAGAGGCGGCCAACGAGAACATCGCTGACACGATTGACATCGTATCGACTTCATTGCTTGGTTTGACGGTTGGTTGTGCGCGCTGTCACGATCATCGCTACGACCCGATTAGCCAATTGGATTACTATCGCCTGCGTGCCATTTTTGCACCCGCGCTTGATTGGAAGCAGTGGAAGAAGCCGAATCAACGACGCGTCTCGTTGTACAGTCCGCAAGACAAGCAGCAACGTGAAAAAGTTGAGGCGGAAGCCAAACAAGCCGAAGAGGCAAGGCGAGTTCGCCAGCAGGAACACATCGATAGGACTCTGTTTGAAGAATTGCTTGTCGTTCCGGATAACGTGCGAGATTCGCTGCGGTCCGCATTTCTTACAGAGAAAGCAAAGCGAACGGATGAGCAAGTCGGATTGCTCGAAGAATACCCGAGTGTCGGTAATATCTCGACGGGTTCGCTTTATCTGTATGCCGAGCAGCGCTCCAGAAGAGCCGGGGATATCGAAAAGGCTGCCCAGCAACGCGAGGATCGCTACGTCAAGGAGGCCCAAGAGAGACAACTGGCTGGTGTTCCTGCTGAAGTTCAGGAACCGTTGAGGAAATTGTTAGCGGCAAATCCAGCGGAACGATCTGAGTCTCAGCAGATTCTCGCAACGCAATATGAACACGTCTTCGTGACTGCCGCTTCTTTGAAAGATGTGATGCCGGAGGCGGCTGAGGAGGTGCGGCAATATCGGCAGGCGGCATTAGTGTGCCGCCAGCAAGATGCCAAAACGGAGTTAGCGAATCTTGCCACAGAGATTGCTGCGATCCGGACTGAAGCACCTAAGGAAAGGTTTCTGCGTGTGTTGACCGAGCCTGCGGATCATGCACCACCAACTTTCTTGTTCATTCGCGGTGACCACAACCAACCGGGTGAACAGGTAGAACCAAATGAATTGACGGTTTTAAGGACGAACCAGTCAATCGAAATTCCTAGTGACGATGATGATCACATGACAACTGGCAGACGTTTGGCATATGCCAAACACCTGACCAGTGGTTCACACCCACTACTGGCAAGGGTTTTGGTGAATCGCGTTTGGTTGCACCACTTCGGGCGTGGCTTGGTCGCAACACCTGGTGATTTTGGCTCGCTTGGGACAGCGCCGACACACCCTGAATTACTCGATTGGTTGGCATCGGAATTAATGAACAGGGGTTGGAGTCTAAAACAGATGCATCGTTTGATGGTGTTGTCGACTACCTATCAGCAATCTTCACGTCGCTCGAGCGAACAGGATCAGATCGACCCTCAGAATCAACTCCTTGGACGCATGTCGGTGCGCAGACTCGAATCGGAAGCTGTGCGTGATGCGATGTTGGTCGTCAGTGGCATGATTTCGAACCGAATGCATGGCGTACCTGTTCCGGTAAGGGAGGATAAGGTTGGGCAAATCGTTTTGGGCAAAGAGATGCTTGACGGTGAGCGAAAACCAAGTGGTGCCGAGACCGAATTCGAAGGCATGGGGCGTCGTAGTGTGTACGTTCAAGTTCGTCGCTCGCGGCCACTCGCAGTACTTGAAACTTTTGATCTGGCAACCGTGTCGCCGAACTGTGTCCGTCGCAATTATTCGAACGTTGCGACGCAATCGTTGTTCATGCTCAATAGCGCCTTTGTGATTGACCGTGCAGAGGAGTTGGCTGATCGGATCGAGGAGGCCGGCGGCGATCTCGGGCAGCAGTTGCAACTGGGATGGCGGATTTGCTTCTCAAGGTTGCCCACAGCGGAGGTTCTGTCCGATTTGTTGTCCTTCGTCGATCGTCAGACCAAGGTGTTTCAGACACGCGACGAAAAGTTGTCCATTGATGCGGCACAGCATTTAGCTCTGGCAACCGCCTGCCAAGCAATGCTCAGCTCGAATCAGTTTATTTATATCGATTAGTCATTTGTTGGTTCTGGGTGGAAAAGATGCCAAGCTTCGGTCATACCTGTTTAAAGCGGCGCCATTTCTTGGCCTCTGCTGCGATGAGTGCTGGGCCGTTCTTGATTGCGAATCAACTAGCGCAACAAGCAACAGCAAAGGTCAAGAAACCGAATCTGGAAAAACCAGAATTCAATTTGCAGGCCAAGCAACCTAATCATCAGCCACGCGCGAAGGCGATGATTTCTATGTTCATGCAAGGTGGTCCCAGCCAGATTGATTTGCTTGATCCGAAACCGCTGCTGAACAAGCTGCATCTGCAGAAGTTCCCAGGCAAGATCAAGTACGACAATGCCGCTCAGGCCAGTTCGAAGGTGTTTGGTTCACCGTGGAAGTTTGCAAAGTACGGTGAGCATGGTACGGATGTCTCAGAGTTGCTGCCGCATTTTTCGACGATTGCTGATGATGCGCTGGTGATCCGTTCGATGCATACGGGCGTGAATAATCATGGTCAATCGATCCACGCGATGAATGCCGGCCGGCCTCAGTCGGGCCGGCCAGGTTTGGGAAGCTGGCTGACTTATGCTCTCGGTGCCGAAAGCGATAGCTTGCCCGCTTACATCGCGATGACAGATCCGAAGGGCCTGCCAGTTGAAGGGGTGCTGAATTGGTCCAATGGGTTTCTTCCTTCGCTCTATCAAGGGACGGTGATCCGGCCGGTCGAGCCACGGATTCTGAACCTGCAGCCGCCCCCGGAATTGTCGGGCGAGATTCAGACGAATTATCTAGGTTTGCTGCAGTCGCTAAACCGTCGCCATTTGGAGCGGCGTCAGGGCGAGCATGAACTGCAGGCGCGGATTGCAAATTTTGAACTCGCTGAGCGAATGCAGTTCGCCGCTGATGAGGCGACTGACCTCAGTCTGGAATCCGAAGCGACGCACCGAATGTATGGCATCAATGAGGAGCCAACCCGTGAATTTGGGCAGCGTTGTTTGATCGCTCGGAGGCTCATTGAACGTGGTGTGCGTTTCGTTCAGTTGTTTACGAAGAATCAGTACTGGGATCATCACGGCGGCATTGTGAAATCACTTCCTGCCGCCTGCAAAAAAATTGACAAGCCAGCTGCTGCCCTCGTGAAGGATCTCAAGCAACGTGGTTTGTTGGAGGACACCATCGTGCATTGGGGCGGGGAAATGGGGCGTTTGCCCGTCATCCAAAATGAAACCAATATCGGCCGCGATCACAACACCTACGGCTTTTCAATGTGGGTTGCCGGTGGTGGATTTCGGTCCGGGGTTCATGGTGCCACCGATGAGTTTGGGCATCACGCCGTCGAGGATGTTGTCAACCATTTTGATTACCACGCGACCCTGTTGCATCTTTTTGGAATGGATCCGGAGGGCGTATCCTTCGATTTGAATGGTCGAGAACAGTCACTATTGGATGGTCAGCCCGGCAAACGCATTGAAGGTTTGCTCGCCTAGGCATTGTCAGTGAGAGAGAAACGATTGATGCGAATCGCATGCGTAACGATTCTTGTCTGCCTGATTGTTACCGTTTGTTTCGGAGACGTGGGTGACCCGTCCTCGGGTCGGGTTGCGATACAGGCTCTTGAGCATCTCGATCAACCAGCGGCTACCCAATCTCAGATTCAGCTTGTCAGTCAGACGCTACCGCTAAAGCGTCGGCGAGTCAGCATTCGATCCAGTGCTGACGGGACAGAGCAGCCAGCGATTTTGATTTTGCCTTCTGCTGCTCGTGCTGGTGTCTCGGGGAAAGTACCCCTGGTGATCAATTTGCATTCATGGAGTGCTAATTTAGATCAGCGAACACCGTTGGAACAGTTGGTGACGGATCAAGGTTGGATCTTTTTAGCACCCAATTTTCGAGGACCAAATTCACGACCTGAGGCCTGTGGGTCACTGCTCGCACAGCAAGATATTTTGGATGCTGTGCAATGGGCCATTGATCGGCACGAGGTTGATCCAGGTCGTGTTTATCTGACCGGAGCCTCGGGCGGTGGGCATATGACTTTGTTGATGGTTGCGCGACATCCACAGGTTTGGAAGGCGGCCAGTGCTTGGGTCGGGATTAGCGACCTGACTGCGTGGCACCGACGTCATCGTGGTTCGCGTTACGGCAACATGCTGGAAGCTTGCTGCCAAGGGCCGCCTGGAAAGTCGATTGAAGTCGATAAAGAGTATGCGGCACGAAGCCCGTTGACGTTTCTCGGTGGAGCACAAGAAGTGCCGATCGATATTGCTGCGGGAATCAAGGATGGGCATCAAGGAAGTGTTCCGGTGGCGCACTCGATTTGGGCTTTTAACGCACTCGCCAAGGCGAGTGGAACGCCACCGGTTAGCCCATGTGAGTTGACGCTGATCTCCGAACCATCTGGCCGCCTGAAGTCACCCCAGCCAAGCGATGAAGGCTTTGATGAAGCATTTGGTCGTCAACATTACCTCCGCCGCCGCAGCGGGCCCACTAGATTGACCATTTTTGAGGGTGGGCATGAAGGGATTCCCGCGGCGGTAATCGACTGGTTCCAACGTCATCCTTGACGAGTGGAAAATTAAATAAGTGGACTTGTGTTCACTACTTGGTTTCGATAACCTTCCTACGTCAACCACATTACGCAAGGGAGGTATTTATGTTGGTTTTGTCGCGAAAAGAGGGGCAGACGATCGAGTTACCCGAACTCCAGGTCGTCGTTCGCGTCATTGCTGTGCAACGCAGCCGGGTGCAGGTTGGAATCGAAGCACCGCAGCAAATTACCGTGCACCGCGGTGAAGTTGTTCGCAAAATGACGGAAAAGCAAGAGTCACCCACCGCTTCAAAAGTGGTGTCAAAGGAGGGCTCGCAGCCGTTTGAGAAGTCCGTTTGGAGTCCCAGTGAGGCGGGACAAACCCATCACGAATCGGATCCTCGCGGCGAGGATGAAAGTCCGAATCGATTTCCCCGCGGCGAGGCGAGTCGCCTGCTCGGTGAACTGACGCGGCTCGAGGCGGAATTGTCGGCAGTTGCCGAGTTGGCCGAGCCCAGGAATCGTGGAATTGCGCAACGGGTTACAGCCGATGCGATTCAACGGATCGAAGGCATTAGCCGTTCGGTTCGCCTCTCAATTCGGCATCCTTCTGAATCACAATCGATTGCTGACCTCGTGAAGGTCCGCACTGAAGTGCTCGATCGATTGCGCGAACGGACGCAACCTCTCGCGCTTCCGGTGGAATGCTGCGATTGAATCGGCTCAGATCACGTGGCCATCGCGAAAGAGTCACTCGTTGGTGACTCGTTTTTTGGCCAGGCAATCAAGGCATCCACGACTCGTTGAAAAAACCGGCAGCGCGGATCTTGCCTGGCAGCTGATTGGTGGGACCGTCTGTTACATCAAGTAATGCCCAGTCGGGAAGCTTGGGGGTCTGGCGAGCATTGTTTAGGTAATCGTATTCCCGAAAGGTGAATCCGCTGTTGATGACTACGTAGTGGTTCGGATTCAGTGGATTCGGGTAGATCAGCACCGGCACATGATGTTTGCGATCGACTTCGAATTCTCCTAGCGTTATCCGATCCGCTTCCCATTGCAGTGGAAGCTCGCCGGAGATGAGTTGAATGATGCGGTTGGATTCAGGATCGCCAAATAGAATCAGGTTCGCTGAGTCCATGTCGTCAGCGGTCACCTCACTGTCTAACTTCTTGCGGATGTCGCCTCGGAAATGTTTTCGCCAGTGGTGCATCGCATGCAGTGACTCTGATTCCACCCATTTTTCGACGACCTCATCTTCTGAATGACCGCTTGGCAGCACAAACAGAAACGAATCCATAAAAGCATCATCGATGGGGCCCTGTAATCCCGGGCGTTTACGAAGGATGGCTTCATTCGATGCGGGAGCCCAGTGATCATCTTGTTTTTCGAGTTCCCATGTCCACGATTGGTCTGAACGTACGAGCGGACCGGCTAATCGATCGCCATCAATTTCAACAGTGATTTGGCCAATTCGTTTACCCGGCCATTGTCCGGATTTGAAATCGAATGCGATTCGTGACACGTTTTCGGTGGTAGCACGTAACAGTGCATCGTCGACTTCGGCTTCGACGGTTGCTGGTGTCCAGTGGCTCTCCAGTCCGGTGAGTTTGACCCAGTGCATGCGGGGATAACGCAAAGTCGCCGTGGTAAATTGAATGTGATTAGGAATTGATGGGCGAACTGCACTTGCCAACGCTCGCATGCGTCGTTCAATTTCGATTTTTGAGTCTGGATGAATTTTGTGTCCAGTTTGTGGGCCGATCACATGGACCAAATCAATCCCGATGGATTCAAGGCGTTTCTGCATGACATCGGCGGCTTGCTTTTGGCGGTCGATCTCTCCGCTGTAAGCGATCGTTGGGCACTGTGCCAAGTTGATTGCCCATGGCGGACAATCGTAAAGTTGCCATAGTCTTTGTTGGAATTGGGGTGCAGTGGAACGAACGTCTTCATTTTGAAAAGAGGCGAGAAATTCGGGAGTTTCAGAAAAGCCTGCGCCTGGGTTGGCTGCGAACCAGCGATCAGCGTAATGCGTGGCGAACTGCCAGCACGCAGCACCACCCATCGAGAATCCTCTCACGCTAATTCTGTTTTTATCAATTGGCAATTTCGACTGCACATATTCTTTGGCCTCGAGGACATCAACTTCGCCAGCGAATTTGAAGGCGTTGCTGTAGCGTCCGTAGGGATGCAGAACGATTGTGTCATCGGGCGCGTATTGTCCAAGATCGCGGGACTGTTTGTTTAAGAATGTTACTTCACTGAGTTTTTCGCCACGGCCATGAAACCAGATGTCCAATCTTCTTGGCCGGACATTTGTCGGATCGAACCCCGCGGGTATGACGATTCCGTAAGGCTGAATCGACCCGTCAATCTTGCTGGTGTACCCACCAATGACGAGTTGTGGCTCCTCTGAAACTTCAATCCCGACTACATCGCTCCAAGACCCACCCCGTTGAATGATCTCGATTCGACGGGCCGATTCGTCAAGCAGAACTGACGCCTGCTCCGGTTCATTGGCTTTGTAGAATTGGTTGAATTCGATCACCATTTCGACAGCACGAGGAAAGACAAGTACCTCGCATTCCATCACTGCAATGGATGGATCTTTTTTTAACGCCGATTGCCACTGAGCGCGAAGAACCTGGCAACGCCATTCCAGAGCTTCGATGACAGTCGATGAAATCTCAATTCCTGTGGGTGGTATCGGTCGCACCTGATCGGGCTGGTTGTCAGCTGGGCCGTCTGCGTAGATGTGTCCACTGCAGAGGGCGAGAACGGCGAAGCCAAGAAAAACACACAACGGGAATCTAAGAACCATGATGGTTTCTCGCGAACGATGTTGGCGACAACTACAGCGGATGTCAGGAATCGGCGTCCCAGCCCCACTTGTCCCCTAGGATCAGCTAAAACAGAAGACTAAATCATAACCGTAGCTGAAACCGAGTTTAGGAATTTAAGAAAAGATGGCGGTGATTCTGCTTGCGGACGATAGCCCCACTCACACAGCGCTCATGCGTTCGCTTTTGGAAGAAGCATCGCACGTGGTTCATTGTGTTGGAGACGGGTTGCAGTTGATGCAGGCGTTGGATGAAACGGTACCTGACTTGGTGGTGACCGATTTGCGGATGCCTGAAATGAATGGGATGCAAGTTGTCCAGGAGATTGCGGCGCGATATTCCACGATTCCAACCGTGGTCGTGACCTCGCCAGGATCGGAGAATCTCGCCGTTGATGCGTTAGCACTTGGTGCGGCTAACTTCGTCCCTAAGAATTCGCTGCGGGTACTTCTAGACCATGTTGTTTGCCAAACCCTGCAACTGTCGCAAGCCGATCGTCTTTTCGACCAGTTGTCTGGAAAGTTGCTGCATCCTGAGTTCAGTATGACGCTGAGCAATCATTTATCGTCGATACGTCCCGCTGTGACTTACTTCATCCAGTCTTTGGCAGCGGCGAAATGTATGGATCGAACACAGCGAATTCGCGTTGCTACCGCCGTGGTGAGCGCGCTCTTTAACGCGATTTGCTTCGGTAACCTAGAGGTAAGTGAAGAAGAAGCCGTCATCACCCAGATTCTGTCGGGCGAGGAGAGTGGCCACCAAGAACTGCGTGAACTAGCGAATCAAGCTACCTATCGCGACCGACATGTATCATTGAAGGTTTCAATTGGCGAACACGACACTCGGGTGCTCGTGTCACACAATGGTCCGGGAAGATCGATGCGAACGATCCCCGCACCTGGAACTCCCGAATCGTTTGAGTTGGAGCAGTGTCGTGGTTTGATGTTGATTACCAGTGTGATGGACGATGTCAAATTTCAGTCGGACTATAGCGAAGTTGTGATGATCAAACAGCACGCTTGATCCGAGTATGATTTCGATCCGTAAGCGACGCCAATCATGTTCGCTTGATCGTCTAACGTATACTGTTCCACTAAGTCGTTTGTGGTTGGACAACGACTTTGATCTGTTCTGGATCGCCCGCGTACAAGCGATCAAACCAAAGGGGCCCGTCCGTGAGCGAGATTTTCGCTGTGACTAAGGGGGCGACGTTGATGATGCCACGATTCATTAAGTCAATGCATTCAGGGTATTCGCCGTTGCATCCGCAGGTGCCCCGCAAGGTCACTTCACGGGTAACGACAGATTGAAGTGGTAGCTCAATTGTCGGTGCGACGTTTCCGATCAAGGTGACATTGCCACCCTTGCGCACCGATTCAATAGCGGTTTTGATCGTCGGTGTGGCTCCAACCACTTCGTAAGCCAAGTCTGCACCTTTCCCGCCTGTCAATTCACGAACTCGTGCGGGTATGTCCTCTTGATCACTGCGAAGGCCGTAGTCGGCACCAAGTGACTTGGCAACTTCAAGGCGTTTGTCGTTGATGTCAACCGCAATGATTTGTGTCGCACCCGCCGCTCGGGCAGCTTGAAGGGTAAGCAAGCCAATCATCCCTGTGCCTACAACAACAGCCGTGTCGCCAAGTCGCGTGGGCGTCACGTTCGCGGCATGGACGGCGACGGAGACGGCTTCGATCAACGCTGCATGCTCGAAGGGAAGCGTTTCGGGGAGTTCATAGACAATGCGACGGGGAACGCTGATCCGTTCTGCGAACGCCCCGTGGCGGCGGTATTCTCCACAGGAAACACCTAGAACCATCCGGTTGTCGCACAAGTTCGCATCGCCACGACGGCAGAAGTCGCATTGCCCGCAAGACACCATCGAATCGAAGGTGACGCGAGTGCCAACCGCTAGATCTGTCACATTTTGGCCGGTCGCCACCACGCATCCAGCAGCTTCATGTCCCATTACGAGAGGTGGAATGCGGCGGCCCGTGCTGCCGTCGTATCCATGAATGTCGCTTCCGCAAATGCCGCAGGCTTCGACCTGGATGAGTACGTCGTCGGGGCCAACCTGAGGTTCCTCCACCTCGGTGACTTCCATCTTCTTATATTCGGTAAGTAGCATCGCCTTCATGTCGCACCTCGGATCCAAGTTGCTTTTGTCGGTCAGTTAGACCGGCTCGATTTTGACGCGGCAGTTTAGCACAGCATCTAGAGCTCGTCTTGGTGGCGGCGACCCAGCTTGTTCGCTGAAAGCCGTTCGCCAGTTTTAAACGGATGTGCGATTCAGTCGTCCGGGTATCTGTTTTGGGAGCCGGTTTTACCTTTCCGGCACGCCGAAATCTGAGTGCTAGGCGGTTACACTAGAAAGATCGCGGAGAATTCGTCTCCGGCCCACATCCTTTCGTACTCCATAAGTGACCATGTTTCGATCGCTCAGCCGAAGTCTGATTTACGCATTGAGCTCCGTTTTGATTTTTGCCGGATTAATTCAGGCGAAGGATCCGCCCAATGTTTTGATTGTCACTGTAGACGACATGAGTGCCGATTCGCTTGGTTCTTTTGGTTGTTCCTTGCAGGGAACCTCGCCGAACATCGATTCCTTTGCCAAGCAGTCAATGCGTTTCAATCATGCACACGTCATTGTCGGAAACTGCATGCCGGGACGTAATATTATGTGGTCAGGATTGTTTTCACACGTGAATGGTGTGGAAGGGTTTGTTCAGAATCGAGATCCTGATTATTTGGTGTTGTGTGATTTAGCGAAATCGGCTGGCTACTTTGCGGCGATTCGTGGCAAGGTAAGCCATTCAACACCCTATCTGCCGTACGCCTGGGACGCGATTTTGGATAGCGACGAATCTGGAAATAAATATCACAACAAGGATGCGGAAGGTTATGGCGCATCAACTCGCCAAGGAATAGCGATGGCGAAGAAGGCGGGTAAGCCATTTTGTTTGATGGTCAACATTTCTGATCCGCACAAGCCTTTCTATGCACAGGGAAAGGGTGGGGCAACGGTTGACGACCGTCACGTACCCAGCCGTGTTTTTGAAGCATCGGAAGTTCCGGTACCCGGGTTTCTCCCCGAGGATATGCCGATTCGAAAAGAGCTTGCTCATTACTATTCATCTGTCCGGCGCGCCGATGACTGTTTTGGCGAAATCATGAGCGCGTTGCAAGACTCAGGCCAACAAGAGAATACATTTGTGATGTTCTTGTCCGACCATGGAATGCCACTGCCGTTCGCGAAGACTCAGTTGTATCACCACAGTACGCATACTCCACTCATCGTTCGTTGGCCTGGTGTAACCAAGCCAGGCAGTGTTGATGAGCAGCATATGGTATCGGCAGTTGACTTTGTCCCGACCTTATTAGACGTGATGGAATATGAGCATCCACAGGCGGCTCGTCTGCAAGGGAAATCGTTTGCTTCGCTGATTCGGGGTGAGCGTCAGTCAGGACGAGATTTTGTGATTCTTCAGTACAACGAGAATTCGGGGAGAAATCGGCATCCAATGCGCGGTATTCACACGCCCCGTTACCTCTATCTTTACAACGCATGGAGTGATGGGGTGCGGAAATTTGCGACGGCCACCACTGGGACGGTAACCTATCGCCAAATGGTGAAGCGTGCAGCTCAAGAAGAAGACATCGCCGCGCGTTTGCACCTATTTGACCATCGAGTCGTAGAAGAATTGTTTGATGTGGAGAACGATCCAGACTGCTTGAACAATTTGGTGGATGATCCAAACATGCAGGGCAAAAAGTTGCAGCTTCGGAAGCAGTTGGCCGAGTCATTGGGGCGGCTGAAAGATCCGATCACTCCGCTGCTTGCCAATTTCGAGGATGATGAGTTGCGAAACGAGTACATGGCAAAAGAAGATGCTCGAGCCGCTGCGGCGCGGCGGAATCGTGGCAAGAGAAAACAGAGTCCTTAATTTGGGCTTTGGGTAGTTCACGTCGCAGGGTCGATAGGATCGCCCCCGCGATTGAGAAATACAGCTGGGAACACGGCAAAATTGATAACCATAAGCCCGATGCTTCGCAGCAAGACGACGTTCCGCGTCGCTGCCGTTTGCGGTACTGTGTGTGCGATAGATTTGCTTCTGATTCACCGCTGGGGCGGCGAAAGATCTTCCAGTTTTTTCCTTAGTCGCTGGATTTGAATGCGTGCTAGCGGGGTCATTTTCTGAGAGGCGGTTGCCGGTCGTACTAGGGCAAGTGCGCGTCCAAGGTTCACCTTTGCATTGGCTTTGTCGTCTAGTTGCAGTTTTATGTCAGCCATCGATTCCAAAGCGGCTGCCTGGTAGTTGCGGTAAACGCGAAGTTCTGGGACCAGCTTTCGTAGTTTTTCATAGTGGTCAATCGCCTCGCTGAGATTTTTTTCAGCGTCATGAAGTGATTGATTTTGTTTTTGGTGCTGGGCAAGTCTTTCGAGAGATCGGGCACGAAGGGCACGGTATCGCGTCTGATTCGGGTCATGTTGCATCAACAGCACACTTAGTTCGTTTGCTCGCCGTGCGCGACGCAATGGACTCCATCCGAAAGCCTCGGCGCTCGACAATGTCATCGCCAGTTCGTAGCGAGCGTCGTCGGAGCGAGGGTTTTCCTGAAGCAATTGCTCGAACAGTTCGATTGAACGGCGCATCGCAAATTCCGAGTTCCTGGGCTGATTCGCGCGACCTGCTACCTTGGATTTTGTTCGGAATGCTCGCGCCAATTCGGCTAGCAGCTTGGAATTATTCGGCGACTTTGAAATAAGTTTTTCCAGCGTTTGAATTGCCTCGTTGGCAGCTGCTAACTCGTCTTCGTTTCGCATTCGGAGCATGGTGCCGATTGGACTGCGTTTGAACCGAAACGTGTTTCGTTCTGGCAAGTTCAGTGAATCGTCCAGACCGATACGAACACTTAATGAGGCATACAAGCGGTGCGCTCGTGCATATTGAAAGGCCCCTTCTGATGAATCGAGAACGTTGTCCGAGGTTTCGAGCTGGGTGACGGTCTTGCTGAACATTTGCATCGCTCGGTTGATCTGACCGCGTAGACTTAAAATGGCTGCGAGTTCATTCATGATTTCTGCCTGAGCCAGAATGGGATCCAAATCGTCGGGACGGGTGACCGCCACTTGACGGTATCTTTCCATCGCATCTGTGTAGGCGCGATCCGCTTCGCGAAGTTTACCTAGGTAAGCGTAAACGTCGCCGGCGCGGCGTGCGGCTAATGCTGATTCGGCCAGCAGGTCTTCACTATTATTGGCAGCGAGTTCATCAAAGAAACCGAGTAATGATTGGAGCATCCGCGCGTCCGCAGGTGTAACATTAGGAATGATCCGATCGGTCGCATCGCCCGCGAAATCGGCATCAGCGTGGATGCCGCGATCGGTGACATTCTGCATGATTTGGTCAAAGGCTTTCAGCGCGACCTGTAAGTTTGCTTCCGCGCGGACCCGTTGGGATTCCGCTTGTTCGAGCGCCGTGGTGCGTTCTTTCAACGATGCGCGCGCTTTGGATTCCGCCGCGCTTGCCATGGCCAGTGATTCACTTGTCCGCCAATAACCGATTGCTGAGACAGTTGCTAAGGCAATCAACAACAGGAAGGTTGAAAAGGTCATGCTTGCAGCTGCCGGTTCCCGTCGCGACCAACGTATCAATCGCTCAGTCGGCCCAACACGTCGAGCTGCAATTGGATGGCCGTTTAGAAATCGAGTCAAGTCATCGCATAGTTCACCAGCCGTTGAATAACGCTTGGCTGGTTCGGTCGCTAATGATTTTTGGACAATCGTTTCGAGGTCACGTGGGATCTGAGGGTTGAATTTCCGAGGAGAGGTATTGACGCCTGATCCCGCGTTTCGAATCACCTCGGCTGTCGTACGACCCTGAATGGCAGTTTGACCAGTTAGCATCTCGAAGATTGTGAGTCCAACACCATACACTTCGCTTCGGACATCGTAGATTCCGCCGAGTGATTCGGGCGACATATATTGAGGTGTACCAAGTAAGTCGCCAGTCCCGGTAACCTCCTTAGCCTCATTGACTTTGGCTAAGCCAAAGTCTGCGATCCAGACGCGATGCTCAGTGTCGATAAGCAGATTGGCGGGTTTGATATCGCGGTGCAGGATTCCTTGCTCGTGAGCATATTGCAGCGCATCACAAATCGACGTAGCAGTTTGTGCCACCCAACGCATGTGGTTGGGCGATTGCCATCCCAGTGAACTGGGATGGCCGGTGCCCTTGGCTACGGTGGAATGCGCGTTGGCAAAGTCGATCTCGCCTGCCGTTTGATCCAAGCCTTCGTCGACGGTAGTGAAATCGAATTCTGGTTGGCCGGTGCGTTGTTGCAACCACTCACGCAGGCTGTTGCCGTCAATGTAGTCCATCACGTAGTAGTGGAAGCCACAATCCTGACCAACACCAAACACCGGGACAATATTGGTATGTCGCAACCTCGCAGCTGCTCTGGCTTCTCGCTGAAATCGCTGTAGGTCTCTGGATTGTTCGAACGCACGTGTGGCGAGGACTTTTAGTGCAACACGCCGCGATAGGGGTTGGTGAATGGCTTCGAAGACGACCCCCATTCCTCCACGGCCAATTTGACGAATGATTTTGTAGTCATCTAAATGGTCGATTTGAGCCAGATTTGCGAATGTGGAGGATGTTGGCGAGCTCGATTGAATCGCCGAGGATTTGAGTCCCTCGATCATTGCAATTGATTCCAGCAGTGATCGAAGTTGGCCCGTTGAATCTCCATGTTTGGCGATGGTGTCCTCAATCGAAGGATTTTCACCGCGGCGGATCGCGGCAGAAAATGACTCTGCGATGGCATCCAATTCTTGCTGGCTATGGCCACATTGTTGGTTGTGCTCGGCAGGATCCATCGAATCACTCATCAATGGGGCCCTGCTGTTGGTGGCTATTCTTATACGCGTCGGACGAACCCATGTCCGTATGAAATTGCTTCATTAATTCGCCAAGTCTTGTCATGGCTCGCAAGTAGCGTTTGCTGGATGCCGAAGAAGTGATTCCTAGTACTTGAGCGGTATCAAGATTTGAAAGTTCTTCAAAATGTCGCAGAGCGATCACCTCTCGGTCGATCGGGTCCATCTCGTTTAAGACGGTTTCCAGGCGTTCAATGCGTTCGGCCTGAGCAACGATTTCTGTCATCGAAACCATCGACCCAGCAAGTTTTGCCGCTAGTGCCAACGAGGTATTGGGTGAGATCGTTTGTTGAAGCGAAACCTCTTTGCGGATGTCTCGCATCTCCGTTTTAAAGTGGCGGCGGTGAAGATCAATTAATTGCTGGCCCACGATCAAACGCAACCAAAGAAGTGGTGGCATCTCAGGATGGTTTGAAAAATGATCGAGACGCTTTGCCGCCGCAATGAACGTTTCCTGCAGCACATCTGAATCGGAGACTCGTGCGGCTAATCGGTAATCGAGTCGGAATCGAACGATGCGTCCTAGTTGTTGCCGGAAATGGGAGAATACATCAGCCAGGGCCTGTGGATCGCCACGACGCATTCTGTCGACTAGTTCAGGAGCAAGATTCAATTCCGACATTCAGCACTAATCAAGAGGGGAACAAGGCTATCGTTTGAACGCCAGTGACGACGGAGTGTTTCGCTTTCCGAGCTGTACGAGGTCAGTATTGATCGTCGGATCGGAGGAACTGTAGCTGACGTTGGTGCAGCTCGTGGTCCGATTTTGGGGCCTGTGCCAGATGATGGCTGGTGATTCGATTTTGGACTGGCTACAGGATCTTGACCAGCGCATGCCCGATCGAGAATAGTTCCGTCTCGCCCAACAGAGGGGCTCGCCCGGAAAGTTCGGTAGGAAATCTGTGGCGGTAAAATGAGGAAATTCCTGTCCTGTGACGGTCTGGCGTCCCGTTTAGATAAGAGGAGTGGTGTTTTGCCCGATGAAAACGATCCTCGACGGGTTGTCGCTGCTATAAGTTTATCGTTGGGTTCTGGCACTCTTTTTCCTGCATTCACTTCTACAGGGTGGCGACAGATGGTACGGAATGGACCCCTTTCAAAGGTGATCGTCTTGCTGGCTTGCGCAGTGACGATTGCTCCGGTGGTGGCGGCCGAGCCCATTTCAGCGGAGCAGCAGGCGTTTTTTGAAGCCAAGATACGCCCAGTTCTTGTCAAAGAGTGCTACGGCTGCCACAGCAACAAGGCTGGCAATGTACGCGGCGGACTGCGGCTAGATACGAAGCAGCTGACACTGCTTGGCGGCAGCTCGGGGCCGGCCGTGGTGCCCGGCAGTCCCGAGGACAGCCTGCTGTACACCGCTATGTTGCATGAGGATTTTGAGATGCCGCCGCGCCGCAGATTGGCGGGGGATGTGATCGCGGATTTCCAACGATGGATCGAAATGGGAGCACCCGATCCACGCGAAACACAAACGGCAGAGATCAGAGCGACGATTTCTGAAACGGATATTGAGCAGGCGAGAGAAACGTTTTGGGCTTACCAGCATCCGCAAGACGATTCAGCTCCCGAGGTGAGTCACGGATCTTGGCCGCGTACCAAGACGGATCGCTTCATATTGGCAAAACTAGAAGCACAGGGATTGAAACCAGCGGATGATGCCGATCCGCATCACATACTACGTAGACTCTGTTTTGATCTAGTCGGTTTACCACCCACACCCGCCCAACTCATATTTTTCACCGAGCAATACCAGCAGAGCCCAGATCAAGCCATTTCGATGGTTGTGGATCGATTACTTGACAGTAAGTACTTCGGTGAACGGTGGGGCCGACACTGGATGGATGTCGCACGGTACGCGGAATCAACGGGGCGAGAGGTCAACATGACCTATCCACATGCGTGGCGATATCGTGACTATGTGATCGATGCTTTTAATGCGGATAAGCCGTTTGATCGCTTTGTGCAGGAGCAGCTTGCGGGTGATTTGTTGCCAGCAAAAAGTGATCAGAAATGGGCCGAGAATTTGATTGCGACGACGTTCTTGGCAATGGGACCAAAGAACGTGAACGAACAGAACCGGGTGCAGTTTTCCGCTGATCTAATTGATGAGCAAATTGATGCGACCACTCGGGTTTTTTTGGGAATGTCTGTAGCGTGTGCACGCTGCCACGATCATAAGTTTGATGCGATTCCTCAAGCTGATTATTACGCCATGGCCGGGATTTTCGGCAGCATGACAACCTACTTTGGCAATCCGCCCTCAGAGTTCGGTTCTTTTAGTTCAGCACAAGCACGGCGCAGCAGCAGCTTGTTGTTAGTGCCGGTCGAGGATCCGAACCCCTACGATAAGAGTTACACAGAAAGCGAACTGACCGAGTTGCGGTCAGAGATCACCGACCTTATCAGCCAACTCAGCAATCTCCGGCGAAACCGGCAACAGGCCAGTGGGCAGAATGCCGCTCGTGATCGATTGCGTATTACAAACCAAATTGCGCAGGCGTCGGCAAAGTTGGCGGTTGTTGATGAGTCAGGCAACCCGCGTACTTATTGCATGGGTGTTCAGGAAACTCAAACACCAAGTGATGTGAGGCTGCTTGTTCGTGGTGAGATTGACCAACCCGCTCAACGGATTGCTCGAGGTTTCCCGCAGGTTTTATGCGATCAGTCACCCCGGTTTTCGAGTGACAGCAGTGGGCGTTTGGAACTTGCTCAGTGGATTGGAAGCAATGAAAATTCACTCACAGCACGAGTGATGGTCAACCGGATCTGGCAGCACTTGATTGGTCAGGGATTGGTGCGTTCCACCGAGAATTTCGGGGTGACAGGTCAAGCACCAAGCCACCCTAAGTTGCTCGATCATTTGGCGGTGAAATTTGTCGAATCAGGTTGGTCAGTCAAGACGATTGTGAAGGAAATTGCCACCAGTCGTGTTTATCGTGTCGCTTCGAAGTACGACGAATCAAGCCACCACCAAGATCCTGACAATGCGTGGTTGTGGCGGGCTCATCCCCGGCGATTAGATGCAGAAGCAATTCGCGACGCCATCCTGAGCATCAGTGGTGAAGTGGATTATGAGCGGCCCCGCGGTTCGGAGGTTGCAAAGGCGGGTTATGTTCGTGTACGTGATGGATTCTTGGGGGATCCACGTGAATTTGCACAACGGGCGATGACTCAAGCTCGTGCTGAGATGCAGGCAGAAATGCGGCAACGATTTGCTGGCGGTCAGAATGGTCAGCGTGGTGCCTTCGGTGGTCGACCCGGCGGCTTTGGTGGACGTCCAGGTACGCGTGGCCGG
>JARGNK010000213.1 GCA_029213145.1 Rubripirellula sp.
ACTTTCACTAACGCACTCCCACCACCATAGCCTTTTCCGAGAATAAAACGGTCATCCCCCGCATCAACAGCCGAAGCACAGTTCGCACCACCACTCGACTGTCCGGGCCAACTGATTTCCCACAATACTTTTCCGTCGCCGATCTGGTGACCACTGACCGTCTTCTCATTCACTGAAACGATCTGCTTTTGGCCGCCTAGGTTCATCAAAACAGGTGACGCGTAACTGATCTGGTCGGTCCCGGCCGTCCACCGCACATCCCCCGACTCAGCATCCAGGGCGATCAAACTACGGCCCGTCGATTGATTGCTAAGCGGCCCTCCGTAGGGAAGGACACACAGCCCATCCACCAGTAATGGAGATCCGGAACGCCCCCAAGTGATCGCGGCCTCGCTTTCGATCTGTGTCCAGTTCGCAAGCTCCAACAGGTCAACCACCCAGACTGACTTTCCTGACCGCAAATCCAAACACCAAACCAACCCTTCGGCGTCTTGGGCATAGACCTTATCACCCTCGATCGTTGGCGTGCTCCTTGGCCCCGCTCCTCCCATTGGGTGCGAATGAGTCGCCTGATGACTTTGCATCCACAACAGTTCCCCCGATTGCAGGTCGTAGCAGGTAACACAATCCATCGATTCACGCTGCTCCAAAGTCACCGCTCTTCCCGAACCGACGGCAAATGAAGCCCAGCCCAGCCCGATCCCTTGATCCCAAACGATTTCTAATTCCGAAACCTCCGTTGGTACTGCAAACTCTCGATTTGAGACCACGCCCGTTCGTTGATTCCCAAGGAAACCGGTCGATGCCGCTTCGCCGAACGATTCGGTCGCTACGTCTGATGCCCCTTCATCATCCACTTGGCTCACTGCTTGAGCAGACAGATTTCGCAAGGGAGGAGCGCTACTGCCAAACCGAGGCTTAAATTGCGGCACCAACTCTCCGCTAAACCCATCGAACTCCATAACCAGGCAGGCGATCGCGATGGTTGACACGAGAGTGACCGGCACTCGCATGCCATGACCACTCAACTTGGCCAATCGATGCAGTTGCAAGCCGACAAATAAAAGCGTGAGCAATCCAATTAAGAAACTTGCCATGTTCGCCATCTGGTGGTCTGTCGAGGGCGCGACGACTTGCAACACCGCAATTACGGACGCTCCGACGACTAGCCCAATAATCGCACGACGCCGGGGTTTGCGGGCACGATCTGGCACAACGACTTCATTCAATTCCATTAGCTTCAATCAATCCAGATGAGACAATGAGCGGCAGCGACGACTTCCAACGCCACGCCAACTTCCGACATTATCGTAATCCACTCAACGAGAATCAAAGCCGTGAGTTACTTTGAATCCTGCATCCGTTGACGTAGTTCCTTACACGCGTCGGCTGGATTACTGCAAAGTGAGCAACTGACACTGCCATCCTGATTCTTTGCGTTGGCCAACCCGCCGCATGATCCGCTAATCGACCGCCGACCGAACATTACACCGACAGCCATTCCGAAAAGCACCACCGCGAAAGCCACAAAGGTGATTCCCAGAATCGCGAGCGTATTACTGCTGTCTTTTTCTTCCCCGCCTTCCTCGGTAGCCGCCTGATTCGATTCGTTGGTGTTAGCGTAGCCTGCCAAAGTGCCCGTTCCAAGAATCGCGAACCCATCCGCTTGCCGACTTACCAGCAGAACGTTCAACTTTTCGCGTTCGGCGATCATCTTGCCACGTTCTGCGCCCAGCACATTCATGGCGGTCGCCCACGCATCAGCGGCCATACAAGATTCGGCAACCACCGAAACCGAGGCCAACGAATGCGTCACCGGCCGTCCAGTCGCTGGGTCAATCGTATGAGAATAACGAACTCCATCAGCTTCAAAGAAATTCCGGTAATCACCTGAGGTTGCCATCGCCTGGTCATCCCCTCCGCCGGTACTCAATGCATGGGCAAGCATCACGGTATCGGACGCAGCGTCGGGCAATTGAATCCCAACCTTCCACCACTGCCCCGCCTTGTTCCCCGCCGTACGGACCTCACCGCCAATCTCAACGAAGACATTGTCCGCGTCATGCTCGGCGAGCATCCTAACCACCTCGTCCGCTGCGTAACCCTTTGCGATGGAGGAAAGATCAATCTCCAATTTTGGATGTGACTTTTTCAGAGCTGGCGGATCAAGCCGAACCGAGAGTTTTTCAAAACCGATCCGCGTCTTTAACTCCTCAAGCTGCGCTTCAGCCGGTGGCTCTGCGGTTCGCGGCGCGGGGCCGAAATTCCATGCATTCACGAGAGGCTCGACAGTAATGTCCAACGCTCCATCAGTCTTTTCCGCAACTTCTTGTGCGTAGGCGACAACCTCGGCGAATCCAGCACTGACCTCGTACCACTGCAAAGACTCCGATTGGTTAAAACGACTGATCTCCGAATTCGGTAGATAGGTCGACATCTGGTCGTTCACCCGACGAAGTAGTCCGTCGACACGAATCTGAGCATCAGCGGCGGTGATGCTCATCGCCTCAGGTGCAAAGACCTTGACGGTATACCTCGTTCCCATCGTGGGCCCGGTCAGTTCGAGAATCTTTGCCTCCTCGGCAAAAACCTGAACCGGCACCAGCAGTAAGAAAACTGCAATAGCCATTGATTTCATGACGATACCCAACGTCTTATTCGCATGAGTGCATCCAGATTCTTCGCCGGTTGCATTCAGGCTTGGTCGGTTTAAAGCGTTTCCGCAACTCAGAGATTCCGCATCTTCGACTGGCAACCCAATCTTAGCCTACCCAACGCAATCAAGGCATACGCTGAGCCGGCTTGGAATCTGATTATCCTCGCTTAGCCAACCGAACCCATCCCAACCTGGCCGTACGTTTAGAACGGCACGGCAGGAAATACTGCTAGCCACGGCAACCCTTAACCCTTGGCACGGATCGGTGCCGACAGGGCATTTTCCTGCGAACACAGGAGCATCCGCGTCTAACCGCCGAAATCATCGTAAGCAATATTCTCGGGCTCAACGCCCAAGTCATCGAGCATTTTGAACACCGCCTGATTCATCATCGGCGGACCACAAATGTAGTATTCGATATCTTCGGGAGCAGCATGTTTGCTTAAGTAGTTGTCCAAAACAACTTGGTGGATAAACCCAACGTACCCATCCCAGTTGTCCTCAGGCATCGGCTCGCTCAAGGCGATGTTGAAAGAGAAGTTCGGATAGTCCTTCTCGATCCCACGGAAGTGATCGATGTAGAACAGCTCCCGCAAGCTCCGTCCACCGTACCAATAAGACACCTTCCGGCTTGAATTCTGACGTTTGAAGAGCTCGAAGATGTGGCTTCGCAGCGGTGCCATACCAGCACCACCACCGATGTAAACCATCTCGGCATCGGTGTCCTTGATGAAGAACTCGCCATAAGGTCCGGAAATGGTTGCCTCATCACCAGGCTTCAATCCGAAGATCCAGCTGCTCATCTTTCCGGGAGGTACATCAGGCATTCGCGGTGGCGGCGAGGCAACCCGAATGTTCAACATGATGATTCCCTTCTCACCGGGATAGTTCGCCATCGAATATGCGCGAACGACCGGTTCGTCGACCTTGGAAACGTATCGCCAAACGTCGAACTTGTCCCAATCTTCGCGGTATTCATCCTCAATGACGAAATCCTTGTAGTGGACCTCGTGTGGCGGGCACTCAATTTGAATGTAGCCACCCGCCTTAAAGTCGACCTCTTCGCCTTCTGGCAGCTCGAGCACGAACTCTTTGATGAAGGTTGCAACGTTGTGATTACTACGAACCTTGCAAACCCACTTCTTCGTGTCGAACGCCTCGGCAGGGACTTCGACCGTCATGTCGCTTTTCACAGCCACCTGACAACTCAATCGTTCGCCCTCAGCCGCCTCTTTCTTATTGATGTGATCCTTCTCGGTGGCCAGGATCTCGCCACCACCGTCAAGCACTTTTACTTTGCACTGAGCACAGGTACCGCCACCGCCACAAGCACTACTGACGAACACGCCAGCGTCAGCCAGAGCGCCTAGCAGCTTTCCGCCTGCGGGAATTTCAACAGTCTTCTGCTCGTTGATCAGAATTTTGACAGGACCAGAAGCCACCAATTGGCTTTTGGCGGCTTGAATGATCAGAACCAACGCCAAAACAACGCCGGTGAACATCAAAACGCCGAGAAAAATAGTCATCTTTGCAAGCTCGTTTTCGGTTCGCTTTGAGTAGTGAATTCGATGCGGATCGACCGCTACAACTGAATTCCGCCAAAGGACATGAATGCCAACGCCATCAACCCGACCGTGATGAACGTAATCCCTAAACCGCGAAGAGGTGGAGGGACGTCACTGTATTTCATCTTCTCGCGAATCCCGGCGAGCGCGGCAATTGCCAGAGCCCAACCGACCCCACAACCGAGACCGTACACGACGGATTCACCGAAGTTGTAATTCTTTTCCTGCATGAACAAGGACCCACCGAGGATCGCACAGTTCACCGTGATCAATGGCAAAAAGATTCCCAGCGCGTTGTAGAGCGGTGGAAAGAACTTATCCAAGACCATTTCAAGAATCTGCACCATCGCCGCGATCACGCCGATGTAGCTGATAAACGAGAGGAATGACAAATCGACGGTCGCTAGATCGATCGATGACGGAACCACTCCCGCAGGAACCCAACTCGCCAAGGCACCTTTCTTGAGAAGCAGGGTGTAGATCAGCTGGTTGGCCGGAATCGTAACCGCTTCGATCACAATGACCGCCGCACCTAAACCGATTGCAGTCTTGACGTTCTTGCTGATGGCCAAGAACGTGCACATCCCCAAGAAGAAGGCAAGCGCAAGGTTTTCAATGAAAACCGCCGTAATGAAAATGCTAATGTAGTTTTCCATGATTCTTTACTTTCTATTCCTCATGCCTCTTCGATCTGTTCCGGCTTGAATGCTCGGATTGCCCAAATCATGAAACCAATTAAGAAGAACGCACTCGGAGGCAACAACATCAAGTTGTTGGGGTTGTACCAACCACCGTTTCGGTCGAGCTGAAACACCTCGATTCCGAACAGCGAACCGCTTCCGAACAGCTCGCGAAAGAAAGCGACAAACATCAAGACGAACCCGTAACCAAGACCGTTGCCGATCCCATCCAGGAAGCTCATTTTGGTGTCGTTCTTCATGGCGAATCCTTCGGCTCGCCCCATCACGATGCAATTCGTGATGATCAAACCAACGAATACCGACAACTGCTTACTGATGTCGTAAAGATAGGCCTTGAGGATTTGGTCAACCACAATCACCAAAGAGGCGATCACCGTCATTTGGACAATGATGCGGATACTGCTGGGGATGTAGTGCCGAATCGCACTGACAGCCAAATTGCTGAAAGCTGTCACGGCAATCACCGCAAAGCTCATCACCAATGAGGTTTCCATTTTCGTAGTGACCGCAAGTGCCGAACAGATCCCAAGAATCTGCAAAGCGATCGGATTGTTGTTGATCAGCGGATCAAGCAATACATCTTTTGGCTTCGCCATGATAGGTATTCCCTTTTTTAACCTTCGCTCGCGTTTCCGGAGCTCTGCCCCAACTTTTCCAGATACTTCCCGTACCCATCGTCACTTGTCCAATATCTCAACAGCGTGGTAACACCGCGACTGGTGATCGTCGCACCTGACAGCCCGTCAACTGCATAGGGATTGTCGGAGGGTGCTGGACCTTTGTAGACCTCGGAGGCAGGATTGCCTTCATCATCAAAAAGCTTTCGCCCTTCCCACTGCGACTTCCAAAGTGGGTTGTCGACTTCTCCGCCCAACCCGGGCGTCTCTTTATGCTGATAGAAGGTCAAACCTTGAACTGTCTTTAGGTCACTTTTGACCGCCAGGTAACCATATAAACTGCCCCACAAACCTTTTCCATAAACCGGCAACACAACCTGCTGCGGTTCAGTTGAACCAGGGCGAGTGACCAGATAGACCTTCATCACGGTTGGACGACGCTGCTCACCCAAGTCAAATTCGGGGTCAACGATATCGACGCCGTATTCGCTGCTTCCGGCAACTTCCAGCATGTTGTACTGATCGATCTCCATCGCGTCGGTGTACTCGCCCGTTTCCAAGTCAACCAGCTTTGAACTGATCCACTTATTGAGCTCAATCACTTGCTCCGGGGCGAGCTGCTTGGCCTGCAGGCCATATTCGCCAACCGCCAAACCAGTCGCATCCAAAATATTGATTTGCTGGTCCAAAATCTCATTTGCTTCTTGCCTTGGACGCAGGAAAACTGCTGCGCTGCTGACCGCTAAAGAGCAGACAACGCACAATACCGCGGTCACCAAGACAGTTCCTAATAGCGAATCACGAGGTGGCATAACGGGCAACCCTCCTTCGAACGTTGGCTTGAACAACGAAATAATCAATCAGCGGGGCGAAGACGTTGCCAAATAGAATGGCGAGCATGATGCCCTCAGGGTAGGCAGGGTTAATCACACGGATCAGTACCGTCATAAACCCGATCAACCCTCCGTAGAACCACTTCCCCGTTTCAGTCATCGATGCGCTGACCGGGTCGGTGGCCATATAGACCAATCCGAACGCAAGTCCACCGACTACCAAGTGCCAGTAAAAAGGAACGGCGAACATTGGATTCATATCACCCGCTGTGTAGATGCCGTTCATCAAAGACGAGGTGAGAATCACACCGAGCACGACGCTGGCCATGATTTTCCAGGAACCGATTCCTGCGCCAATCAGAATCGCGGCACCGACGATGCACAGCAGCGTGCTCGTCTCTCCCACGCATCCCTGGATCGTTCCGAGGAACGCATTGGTCCAAGAATTTAAAGTCTGGCTTGCGAACCCAAAATCGACCACGCCGATCCCAGAACTTTCGCCGGCCACCTGCCAGGCATATTGAACTTTGTTCAAGCTCTCAACAGCAGATTCGCCTGCCGGGACGTTTGCCATCTGGCCAAGGGCCGTCGCACCGCTGTACCCGTCGACCGCTGTCCAGACTTTGTCACCGCTAATCTGACCCGCGTACGCAAAGTAGAGGAACGCGCGGCTTGTGAGAGCAACATTCAGGAAGTTCCGTCCTGTACCGCCGAACACTTCCTTGGCAACGATCACACCAAAAGCAATGCCGATCGCGACCTGCCAGAGCGGGATCGTGGGAGGCAGCGTGAGCGGAAAGAGCAAACCGGTAACGAGGAAACCTTCGTTAATCTCGTGTCCACGCAACACGCTGAACACCAATTCAACGTGGCCGCCGACGAACATGCAGACGATGTAAATCGGCAGGAAATGCAACGCACCCAGCACAAAGCATCCAGCGACGGAACTGGGGTCATTCTTGAACCCCAAAGCCTCGTAGATCGTGTAATGCCAATCACCGGCGTGCTCCATCCCAACCGCCGACATCTCCTGGATCGCGAGGTTGGCCTGGTAACCGGCGTTCCACATCCCGAACAAGGTGATCGGGACCAACGCCATCACTACGGTGATCATCATCCGCTTCAGGTCAATCCCGTCGCGAACGTGCGTCGAACCCTCCGCCACCTCACCGGGTGTGTACAGAAACGTATCGAGCGCTTCGTACATCGGGTACGCCATTTCCAATGGGCCACCCTTGGCGAACCAAGGATGCACCTTATCCAAGGCGTCTCGGAGTGCTTTCATGTTCTCTATTTTCCTGTCTTTCACAGCGATGGATTGTTCCGCCGAATCTTCAACAGCGAAACGGTCGCAGATCAGCCTTCTTTTTCGATCGTCGCCAAACTCTCGCGAAGCAACGAACCATATTCGTATTTGCCAGGGCACACAAAGGTGCACAACGCCACGTCCTCTTCCTCCAACTCCAGCACGCCTAACTGTTGTGCCTCGTCGGTGTCGCGGTAAATCAAAGACCGCAGTAATTGTGTGGGCAAGATGTCCAAGGGCATCACCTTCTCATAAGTCCCCAACGGAACCATCGCCCTCTCGCTACCATGCGTACTCGTGCTGAACGCGAACTTCTTGTCCGGCAGCGCCGCAGAAGCAAACACTCGAGTCAACGAGTATTTGTCCATACCCGGCTTTTGCCAACCGAGAAACTCTCGCTCGTCGCCCTCTTCTAATATTGAAATTTGCGTGTGGTAACGCCCCAGGTATTGGTGGGGTTCGTGTGCCGTCCGACCACACAAAACGGAACCACTGATCGGGCGAATCTTGCCGTCTTCTGCTTCGCCTTCAATCAACTCACTCACCGAAGCACCGAGACGAGTCTCTAGCAAGCGTGGCTGCTTAACGACTGGGCCAGCCAGCGAAATCACTCTCCGTGTATCGAGCGTTCCACTCTGCAGGAGCGATCCGATCGCACAAACGTCCTGGTATCCGATGTACCAAACCGTCTTGGTTGGACCGACCGGATCAAGCATGTGAATGTGCGTTCCCACCAACCCCGAAGGGTGGGGACCAGCAAACGACTCGACTTGAACGCGATCTAACCCAGCACCCGGAATTTCCGCATCGACTGCCTTACACACATAGACGCTGCCGTCGGTCAGCTTCGCCAGAGCCTGCAAACCCAATGTGAACTGATCCTTGCGATCCGCAAGCACGATTGCCGGATCGGCCGCAAGCGGATTTGTATCAATCGCTTGGACGAAAACGGAACTCGGAGCCGACCCGAGTGCAGGCACCTTCCCAAAAGGACGCGTCCGGATTGCGGTCCAAAGACCTGACTGACGCAAAACGTCCGTGACGTCTTCTCGGCTCGCGGCAACCGGATCCATCCCGCGTGCCGCATCGAATTCAATCCGATCATCGCCATCGACGTCGACCTCGATCGACTCAAACTTGCGTTTCGCCCCACGGTTGATCGAGGCAACGGTCCCGGAAGCGGGACTCGTGTAGACCACACCTGGATTCTTTTTGTCCTCGAACAGTGGTTGTCCGACACGTACGCGGTCACCTTCATTGACCAGCATCGTGGGTTTCATGCCGACATAGTCGTCCCCGACTAAACCGACGCGGCTGACAGCCTTGGCAATCTCGACGTGCTGTTCGGGATTGCCGAGAATGGGAAGGTCTAGCCCTTGTTTGATCGTGGTCATCGCAGGATTCAGGCTCGCCATCGAGGGGAAGCGCGTTCGTGTCCGGTGTCAAAGACCGCCAACAAATCGTTCGCGATCAACTTTGTGATATTTTTCACAAAGTCGGTCGTGCCTAAAGCCCACAGGATGTGTGGGCTACAGGGGCAACCTGGCCTGGCAGGACTTTCGGAGGTGTCAAAAGCATCGTCGGACGCTTGACGCCGGCCGGAAATGCCGAAAACCGTGGGTTGTCAGGATCGGGCCACAGCTCACACCGGCATTCGCCGCTGAATAAACCGTGTTTCGGCTGGCTCCAGTAACTGCGGTGGCGGGCTTTGCGACGGCAATATCGCACAGGCGGTTCAACCTGACAACGCCACTCTTCCCGAACCGCCGGAAATTTACGGTATCGCCGGAGATTGAACCCATGATCGGCGATTGGGGTAATGCCTGGTATCCATTCAGATTGCGATCGAGCGCTGAACGATCGGCATCCCAATTAAAACGCGACCGCCTCCAGTCCGATTTCCTTCACGGCTTGGGCCACGATTGAATCAGAAAAATCCGTGGTTAATCCCGATCATTCACCATCCAAGCGATTTAGAAAGATCCAGATCGTGTCGAAGCCGGAAGAAATCAAATCCTGCGTCACCCCTGATTCCCAGCGAGCCCTGATTCCCAGACGCGGTTGGTCAATGGAAAGCAATGGGATGGAAAGCAATGGGAGTGGAGGCCCGCAAGACAGCCGCCAAGATTTTCCTGACGGAGGGCAGTCGAGTCCCCATCCGCGGGAAACAAGAAGGTGCCCCAGGGAAGTGCCCCAGTGAAGTGCCTCAGGGAAGTGCCCCAGTGAAGACGAATAAGGGCAAAAAAAACACGCGGCCGACGCTTCGCTGGAGTCCTCGACCGAGAACGTATCGTCGCACCACTGCAACGCGAACCGGCGTTCAAACACAAAGGCACTCGCAACTGCAGCTGCTCACCAGTCAATCCGGTTCAAACTTCCTAACCCGCTCAACCCGCGAGACTCCATCCGCTCGAGCACCTCAATCGCTGGGCGGCGAGGTAGCGGGGTGGCCACTTAATCGACCGGTGGTCAAGTAGAGCGTCCGAAGCCGTGGGTGGTCGAACTCTGCGAAGCGGCTCTTCGACTTGCGGAAGCCCGGTCCTGCTGAAAACTCTTCCCTTTGCGCCCCTAACGCAATCACCGATCAACTGTTATCACTAACTGCGCAGGACAAGCTGATCGTCAGCCTACTGCTCGAATAAAAGGAATCCTGAACGTGAAAATCACCGACACACCGATCCTTACCGCATGCCTCCTTGTTTTTGGCCTTACTTTGATTGGCTGCAACCAGGGCGAATCGAAGGGCACCGAGTCCGACGCCGTGACTCCTGCTCCGCCGTCAAGCGAGCATGCTTCCGATCACGACCATAAGCATGGTCCCAATGGCTACCCAGTGGTCGACCTGAATGACGGGACTGAAGTCGAGTGGGATTTCGATACCGCAAGCGGCAGTTTCTTGTTAATTCCGCCCAAAGCGGTCGCGGATTCGGTCAAAGAAATCGCGGTAAAAACCAGTGTCGAAGGGACTGACAACAAGTACGTCTTCGAAGCAGGCGAGGAACCTGGGACCTGGACGCTGGTCAATATGGAGCTCGGCACCGCCATGATGATGGGCGATTCGATCGAAAGAACGTTGGTCATCACACTCAACGATGGCAACTCGATGACCGCCCCAGTCGCTCACTTCGAAGGGCACTAGTTGCCCACTTCACTGGTTTCTCACTTCGAAGGGTACGAGCTACGCACCTCGAAGTGCAAACCCGGTTGCCGTGATCGGGTTTCCCTCACCATTCCATCCACTGCAAACCA
>JARGNK010000214.1 GCA_029213145.1 Rubripirellula sp.
GCAAGTGGCTCCCAGTCCGGCGCGTCGGCCATGACATCCTTGTAAAGTGCCAGCAGTTTTTTCTTAAGACGCTCAGTCACTTCCGGACGCTGTTTTGAAATATCCTTCTTTTGCTGCGGGTCGGTGCTTAAATCGTACAGCGCAAACCGGCTGAATCCGCCTGCCTTGATCGTTGGGATCCACGCTTCTTGGAAGGTCCTTAAACGAACGAACTCGCTCTTCAGCCGGTTGTATTCGGGGCTGGAGAACGTCGTATTGGTAACCTTGGAACCCAGATTCGGAATCGACGGATCGATGCCCGCCATCTTTGCCATCTGCTGCAGCAATTCGTTTTTCCTGGCCTGATCCGAAGGCAACTGATAACCACGGTAACCCATCAGCGTGTAATTGCCTTCCCGCAAAGTGGCTAGATGCCCCGATGATGGTGAAAGCCAGAGTAATGGTTGTGTGCGTTTAAACGTCCCTTGCTCAACTAGCAAAGGTGAAAGGTCGGCACCATCAAGATGCACGTCTTGGGGTTGATCAATTCCGGCCAGGCCGCAAATGGTCGGCAGCAAATCGACCGACCCCGATGGCGTGTTCTCAACTCGCCCTCCCCGAAAGCCACGGGGCCAGAAAAAGATCCCGGGCGAACGCAAGCCGCCTTGAAAGTTCGAGCCCTTGTTGCCATTCAAGCCACCGTTGCGATCAGAGCGGTAGCTACCGTGATCAGACGAGTAGATGATCAGTGTGTTGTCGAGTTTGCCTGTTGCCTTGAGCTTCTCGACAAGTCGTCCGATGGCGCGATCGGTGTTGTCGACTGTAGCCGAATAGATTGCAGCTTCGTCGTTGAGGTCTCCGTAGATCGACACGATCTCGTCCGGCGCCGCGAGTTTGTGGTGAGGTTCGTTGAACCAGATATTCATAAAGAACGGCTGATCGGACTTTTCCTTCGTTTCTAACCAGTTGATCGCATCGTCTACGACCAGTTGGCATGAATAACCTTTCAATGGACCGACTTGCTTGCCATTGCGAATGAAGTTGACAGGATCTTTGTGGCTGGGACTGGCCCCGTTCGAGAGACCGAACCAGTAGTCAAAACCGTGTTCGGTTGGTCCTGGTTTCTGACGCTTGCCGGAGGTCATCCCGATGTGCCACTTGCCAAAGTGGGCGGTTCCATAGCCAGCCTGCTGTAACACTTCAGCGATTGTCACTTCACGCTCGAGTAGATGCATGTTGTGCCAGTGATCCTGCAGGACGCCGTAAATGCCGGTGCGAAGATTCTGTCTTCCGGTAATAAGGGTCGCGCGCGACGGTGAACAGACCGCTGCGCCAGCATGAAAGTTGGTGAACTTGACTCCACGTGCCGCCAGTGAATCGAGGACCGGCGTCTTCACCGGCCCGCCATAACAGCCGAGATCCTTTGATCCCAGATCATCGGCCAGCAAAATGACGACATTGGGGCGTTTATGAGATTTCTCCGTAGCGGAAGTCGTCGAGACTTTCGGCCCGTTGTTTTGGGTTGCGGGTTGCGGTGTCGATTTGCCGGAAGGCCGAAACTCTTGACGAGTTCCGCTACCAATTGGTGGCTTTGCGCCGTCTTCGCCGTCTTCGGCGACGTGAGTGAGAATCCTGACGAAAGAGGCTCCCGGATTGGGCATGTCAGGACTGAGGCGTCGTTTTTCTTTCCAAAGCTGGCCGACCCGGACGCGTTGCTTGGGTTTGAGCCCGGCCGTGATGCGGTCAACGTAAGGCTGGTGGTTGCTTCCGTCATAGCCTTTGGGAAGATGATTTCTATCGATTCGTGCGAGGAGTTTTGCGACCTTAGAATCCGGCATGCTCGTCGCGGAAGTCGTCGAGACTTTCGGTGATGGAGGCGAACCATTGTGGGGCGGCCGAAACTCTTGACGAGTTCCGCTACTGTTTCGTATTTTCGCGGGCCCCAGTTCTTCGGGCCCCAGTTCTTCGGGCCCCAGTTCTTTGGGCCCCTGTTCTTTGGGCCCCAGTTCTTTGGGCCCCAGTTCTTTGGGGGCGGGCCATTCGGGGGCGTCTGCCATGACACTTCGGTAGATGGCGGCAGCTTGTGCTTTCAAGCGGGCGGCGAGTTCGGGTTGCTTTTCCGCGATATTGTTTTGCTGACCGAGATCCTTGGAGAGGTCATACAGCCCGACACGACCAAGTCCGCTCTTTTTGAGCTCCGGGATCCAGGACTCCTGGAAATAGAACAATCTCCGGTGTTGATCCCTCAGTCGATTGGCTTCGGGATTGGCGAATTTCCCGTTGAACATTCGAGAGCGAAGATCCATACCGCCCAGCTCTTTCTCAAGATCATCGCCAAGGGCTTCTTTGACTTCCTGCATGAGTCGATCGGCGGTTTTGAAGTCGATGGGCGATTTCGCCGTGCTGGAAGCGAAAAGTGTGTGGTCACCCACTCTCATGACCATGCTTGACTCAGCCATCCAAAACAGTGGCTGATGTCGGATGAAGGAACCAGAGCTAGTGAGCAACGGTGCGAGGTCGGAGCCGTCGAGATGCACGCCCACGGGTTTGTCGATGCCGATCAGACCACACAGAGTTGGGAGAAGGTCAACGACTCCAGCCGGTTCCTTCTCGACTCGTCCGCCCGGGATCCCGTCTTTCCAGTAGAAGATGCCTGGGACGCGATGCCCGCCTTCGAAGAGCGCCCCCTTCTTACCGCGCAGTTCACCGTTTCGCTCTTGCAGGTAGCTGCCGTTGTCGGACGCGTAGATGATGATGGTGTTGTCGAGCTCGCCGAGTTTTTCGAGCCTTGCGACGAGGCGTCCGATGGCCCGATCCGTATTGTCGATGGTGCCACTGTAGATTGCTTCTCGTTCATTGAGCCCGCCATACTGAGAAACGATCTCGTCGGGCGCCGCGATCGGGTCGTGCGGTTCATTGAACCAGAGATTGAGGAAGAAGGGTTCGTCGCCGTCGCGTTTTCGATCGAGCCAGGTAAGAGCCTCGTCGACTACGATCTGGCAGGAATAACCTTTCATCTCTCCCACGCGTTGGCCATTGCGCAGGAAGTTGGTCGGGTTCTTGTGACTGCGCCCCGGGCCGTTAACGACGCCGAACCAGTAGTCAAAGCCATGATCGGCCGGAGTGGGATTGTCGCGATTCTGGACGGGCATGCCGAGGTGCCATTTGCCAAAGTGTGCGGTGGCGTAACCGTTTTCTTTGAGAACTTCGGCAATTGTTGTTTCGCTCTCCAGGAGGTGCATCCGGTGAAAGCGCTCGTCAAGGACGGAGTAGACTCCGGTGCGATGGTGGTTACGCCCCGTCAGAAAGGTGGCGCGTGAGGGGGAGCAGGTAGGAGCTCCCGAGTGAAAGTCGGTGAAACGCACACCACCAGCAGCCAGCTTGTCGAGGACGGGCGTCTTGACCGGACCACCATAACAGCCGATGTCCCGGTAACCGAGGTCGTCGACGTAGAGCGTGACAACGTTGGGACGACGCTTAGCCGTAGCGGAAGTCGTCATGACTTTCGGCGATGGAGGTGAATCAGTGCGGTGCGACCCAAACTCTTGACGAGTTCCGCTACTTGCAGATTCATTTCCTCGATAGTGCGGCGCGTTCTTCTGCGGCAACCACTTTTTGAGTTCCGCTTTTTTATCTGCAAACCTCGCGTCATTGGCGACGTTCTTCCTTTGAAGCGGATCGGCTTTGACGTCGTAAAGTTCTTCGCCACCGTCGCTGTAGTGGATGTAATGAAAATCGCGTGAGCGAACGGCGTGATTCGCTCCGAGCCAGTGGGGCGAATTCGTGATGACGGCTGGATAAGGCCAGTCGGCTTTCGGCTCGTTAACGAGCGGCGCGAAGCTGCGTCCATCGAGTTGTTTATTTTCCGGTAAGCCGCATAGTTCCAGCAACGTTGGGTAAAGGTCGACGAGACTGACCGGGCTCTTGCAGACCTTTCCGCCGTCCGGAGTACCCGACGGCAACTTCCCCGGTGCGTAGACAATCAGCGGTGTGCGGGTCGTTTGTTCCCAGAGCGCCAACTTCCCGATCTTCTTTTCGCCAACGTCGTAGCCGTGATCGCCCCACAAGACAACGATGGTGTTGTCGCGATAACGACTCTTTTCCAATGCATCGAGCACATGACCGACGCAGGCATCAGCGAACGAGTCAGCAGCGAGGCAACCCTGGACAGCTTCTTTCCATTTCCCGCTCTCACGGATGTGCTTGATGTGACGCTCGCCCATCCGCCGGCCAATCGCGGGGATGTCGTCGAAATCGTCTGCCTTGTAGGGCGGAAGTTCAATGTCTTCGAGTGGATGCATGTCGAAGAATTTCTTCGGGGCATACCACGGGAGGTGTGGCAAGTAGATGCCACAGCCAAGGAAGAAAGGTTTGTCGTGATCGCGTTTTAAAAACTGAGCGGCGCCTTCCGCGGTTTTCCAATCGGGATTGGCTTCGATGGGGGCGTCGGTTGGTCCCCAGTCGATGAGCCGAGCGAGGATCGGATTGGATTCGAACTTGGGTCGCAATCCGTGTTTGTAGCGTTCGCTTTGAGGCGGCGGCACGGCGCCGGTGCGAGTGGAATAGACATGGTCCCACGCCTCGGCATCGGAGAATTTTCCGTGTGCCTGGTGATAAAGTTTGCCGCCGCCCCAGGCGACATAACCATGCTTGCGGAAATATTGCGGTAGCGTCACCCAGTCCTTGTACTGCGGCATGTCGCGAAACCAGTTCAGATTGCCGTAGATGCCGGTCGTCGATGGACGAAGCCCCATCATGATCGCGGTACGCGACGGGCTGCAAAGAGGAGCAGCGCAATGGGCTTGCTCGAAGAGGACTCCCTTTTTCGCTAATGCGTCGATATTGGGTGTCTTCGCCTGTGGATGTCCTCCAAGACACCCCACCCAGTCGTTCAGATCGTCGACGGCGATGAACAGAATGTTCGGCCTATCGATCGAATCGCCGGCATCGGCCCGTTCGTTCGATGCAGTCAGAGCGACGAAGAGTGCAATCGCCGAGAGCCATGTCGTGGAACTCGTCAAGCGTTTCGGTCTGCTGCGTGGCCGAAATCCTTGACGACTTCCGCTACGGAGCTTGGGGATAATACTCAGTTTCACTTTGGTGCGTCTTCGAAGTGTGGATAACGGTAATCGGCCTTGTCGTTTGTCGAAACCTTTTGCGTCGAGCCGTCTTCAGGTTTGTAGAGATACAGCTTTCCGCCTGCCTGATATACGATCGACGATTCGTCTCTGGACCAACGTGGGTACGCAAACCAGATTGGTTTTCCTTCCTTGTTCGCGATTGGCTTTGCATTGCTGATCGCCCGGCTCTTGACATCGAAATCCGCGACGTAAAGCGTGCGTCCGGGAACTCGTCGCTTGAACCCAGGTTGGAACTCGAAGCAGACTCTCGTTTCGCTCGGTGACAGACTGACTCGGTCAAGTACTCCGGTCTTTGCCAATTCACAATCAATGCGTTCGAACTTTGGATCGGCGCTGTTACCGGGCGTCATCAGGTAATACCCCATGCCTTGACCAGGTGGATTCGATCGCACGAGGATCCGGCCGTCAGTAAGACAAGTGTAGGCCCAAGTATGATGCCCCTTGCTAGTCAGAGGGACTTCCTCACCGGGCTTTGCACCAACCTTGCTGGCCATCACCACGTAGCCACCTGTCTTGGGATTTTTGCGATTCCAAATCGGAGTATTCGTACCGTCGCGTGTCCAGGTTTGATTGAAGTCGGTGTGCGTGCCATCGGTGAGCTGGTGCAGCCCGGTTCCATCGGCATGGATGATATGAATGGCTGTTTTCCATTTTGATACATCGGGATCGTTTTTTAACCTGCGGAAAAAGACCAACATGTCATCTGTCTTTGACCAGGATGGCTTGAAATCGTGGTGCCCCGTAGTAAGCGGCTTGTCCTCTGGCTGACCATAGGTGTTCACATGAATTTCGCCGTTTACGAAATACGAACCTCGAGAGCTTTGGTTCTGGCTCGCCGGCAGGGCACCGTCATCTGCTGACAGGACACCAGAGCTCGCGAGCAAGAGGGTCACGATTCCGGCAAAGGTTGCGACATACTTCATTACTTTTCCTCTTTGTTCGGCGAGATCAATTCCACTTCCGTGACTTCCAGACCACTCGGACCACCGATGTGAGTGAACGCCCAAATGTTGTTGAGAACGAGGTCGTTTGGGCTTACGGCTAATTCCTTTTCTCGATCACGAACGCACGGATCGAGCGTAAAGTCACGGACCCGATAAATGACTTCGAACTGACCATCCTCGTCTGGCTCAGAAATCGGTTGCTGGCTGCCAAGGTCGCCGCGAAACTTTCCAGCGAATTCGCCCCCCGCATCCGACACTGCAATGCCGAAAAAAACTCTGGCCGGTTTTGCGAGGCGACCGCGGACGACGAACTGCGATTCCGATCTGACCACCACCGGTGGACCATCACTGCGGGGCACCGGAATCCCCAGCAAATACAGCGTAGCGTTGGGGTTGTCCGGCGGCACCAGGGCGATCGCTTTTTGAGCAGCCGCCCGTTGCCGCGTGGCAGGCAACCACTTCCCGTAGCATCCACGCCTCAGATGAAGCTGGCTTTTCCATACGGGAACCGAGTTCTGTACTAGCGCAGGAGACAGATCGTCATCTGTGTCCGTCGTGACGTGATGCTTGGCGGGTACATCGACTTCGCTACCATCACTGAGTCGCCTAAAGTTGACTTTCCCCTCGCTCACGGTGAGCATGGTGGAAGCAAGGTCCGCTTCGACGTCGAACTGTGTACCCAACACCTTCAGTACGGCTGATCTCGTTTGGATCAACATCGGCTTGCCGGCCGGTTGAGGTTCGACGCTGGCGGAAAGGCGTCCCTCGCGAAGTCGCAGCTTCTTCTGGTCAACATCCGCGAACGTCAACAGAGAAGTCCCGGATATCATCACGGTTGAACCGTCACGGAACTGCAGCTCGAACCACGAGTCGGGCGCCAAACCTTCGATGGTTCCTCCCGCGAGTTTCGTCCCAACGGAGATGTCCCTTACAATCTGCCCGCGGTCGCCCGTCCAAATCAACGCTCCACTCAAGCCGGTTATTTTGGCAATGGACACGTCGGAAGCCGGGGGCGGTTCCGCAATGCTGCCGATCTCGACGCTCCGGCCGTTGGTTTGAGCGAGTTGGTAGATCAAACCAGCTGAAAGAGCGACGATGATCACTGCGGCGACGCCGAGCATCATCCGTAGGACGCTGGGTGTCGCCCCTTCGCTTTGCCGTGCTGATTGCTCGGCAACCAGATGCTCCTCGTCGTGAAATGCATGACTTCCTTCACGCAGTGCCTCCGACATTTCGGTATCCCACTGCACATGCTCAACGAAGTCCTTCCGCGCAGCGACGTCGCTGTCGAGCAATTTTGCGAGATGTTCTTTCTCAGCTTCCTCTAATTCGCCACGCAAGTGGCGATCGATTAGTTCTTCCCAATTGTTCTTGTCGTTCACTGTGCATCCCTCAGACTTGTTTCTACGCACGAACGTACTTGCTTCTTAAGTCGAAATAGCGCCTTCCGCACTGCCTCGATGGTCATTCCGAGCCGATCGCCGATCTGCTGATAGCTCAGATCGCAGGCAAACCTCGCTCTCAACACGCCTTGGCTGCGAGCCGGCACGCGATCCAAACACCGCCGCAGCGCATCGCGCCAAGACTCTGTTTCGTCGTGTCGCCTAGCCGCTTGAAACTGGTCAAAGGCCGAGTCGATTGCATCATCCAACAGACGCTCTGCCAGCGTCCTCTCGCGCTGATGACGCTGCTTCGCCCGCAGCACTTCGATACGAACAATTGATCGGCACCAGGCGAGTATCGATGTCCCCTCCTGGAACTGGCCGTACTTTTTGACGACGACGAGCATCGCTTCCTGCACGACGTCATCCGCCGCAGCGTAGTTTCCAAGCAGCGAACGCGCGTAGGCAACCAGTTCCGTACGGCACTCCAGCGCCGCTTTCAGCACGAGATCTCTTTTGTCGTCAGAGCTATCCATTCAAATGGCATCCGGAAAATGTTCTCACCAGTGGCGAGCGTTGATTGTCGAGTATGCAAGGCAATGCAGCGATGTGGGCATGCGACGCAGGTCAGATTGGATAAACGTGGCCAGCCACCGCACATTGCGCTTCGTTATGGAGAAACCAGGCAACAACGGTGCGACGAGCCGGCCACATACAGAGACCACTTATTCTGCACAATCGTGGACATCTCTTTTCAAAGGTGCCTAAGACGGAATGGGGCTACTGGCTGCAACGATTCGCCAAAAGTCGGTGGATCGCTCACCGAAGCAACTTCGATTTTGCACCACGAACGCCAGTAAGTCACCCACGCTTGCGAGCTGCGGTGAATCTGACCGCCTGCATTCAGCCGGATTCCTTTCTGCTGGCGTTTGCCCCGAAGGAACGGAATTCGGTCGGGGCGCGAGCTCTCCCCATGCCGACGCTGCCCGTGACACCCCATCGGGTCAAAAGACTTAGCCGAACCCTAAACATCGTGAAGTTGTGGCTTTTAACCGATGGCCATTGGTCAATCGAGATCGAACTGCCGTGCGCAATTGCGTCGACAATGTTTCTGCGAGCGTTCTCAGTCGAACTCAGGCACGCGAGAATTGCTTTCACGCGTGCTCACGCAGCTTTACATTTCGTTTCGCACCAATAGCGGCCCCCATTCCGAATAGCGACGCAGCGTTCCAAACGAATCGCTACGACGGAATCCGAGCTGCTTGCCGCTCTAGCAATCGCGATTAAGTCACTTTAGAAATTCTACGTCGCCGCTCTTCAATCGATAGTAAGCCGGAACGACTGGGAGTTTTGAATCTTGGATGATCTTGGATCTCGACACCAGTTCAGCGGCGGCCAAACGTGCGTTTGCTCGTACATAACCAGCCATCGCATCCTTCCCAGAGGGCTTCTTCTGCAATGCTGGCATGATGTGGCCAACGAGGTGCTGGAGTGCTGGGCTCGGTGCCGATTTCGCGGACTCCATGAGACTCAAAGCAGCGCCGACCGCGCCGCAACATTCGTGTCCCAATACGACGATGCCTTTGACTGAACTCAGATTCGCTGCAGCGTATTCGATGCTGGCAATCGACGAAGCGTTCGCAATGTTTCCGGCAACCCGAACGACGAACAGCTCACCAATGCCTGTATCGAAAACCGTCTCTGGAGTAACACGGCTGTCGGCACATGAAAGGACGATACACCACGGCTCCTGTTTCCCCGTCCACATTTCCCGGCAACTTGGCGACTGGTTCGGATGTTCCAATTTACCTGATTTGTAACGTTCGTTGCCTTCGTTGAGACGCTTGAGAGCTTTGCTCCAATTCGTGTATTTGCCGTAATCGCACTCGGATTTCTTCGCCGCTTTTTTCGCCATTGAAATACTCCTACAAAATCATGAATTCAGGACGAATAGTAAATCGTAGCACCGCTGATCTCGAAAGTACCCAGCGGACGCAACGTGACCGGTTTCGACGGAACGTCGAAGAGCTGCGCGAATTCAACCGTTTCATAGAGTTGATACGCGAGGACGATGCCCGCGAAAAACGCAAAGTCCCCGCGCGCAGCATGATGAAGGTTCGGAACGAACTGCCAGTCGCCAGCAGATTCGCGTGGTTGTAGACCAACGGACACAGCAACCAACTCAAAAGCTGCCACGCCAGAAACAGCAGAATCAAATCGCGACTCAACCCCATGACCAGCAGAGTCGCAATCGCCAACGCTAGCAGGGCCTGACAACGGGGTTGTTCACGTTCCGACTGCAGGTAACGGATGGAATCGCAGTACAACACCAGCCCGATGCTGGTGATGACCAGCATCATGACCGCGCTCAGTCGGTCGATGGGAAGTTCAATCGTCGGCAGAAAACTCCACGGCGTCGCGCAGATAACGAGATACCGGGCGTCTGTCGAAACGACCTCACCGAGCGCGACAACCGCAACCACAAAAGCCACGATGTGCGCAAACACGCCGAAGCCATATTTTCTGCCACCCGCGCTCCCAATCGGAACCGCGCTATAAACCGCCGCCGCGAGCGGCGCGAGTGGAATAAGAATCGGATCGTTGTGCAGAATCCAGTCCATATAATGCTATGTGACGCTGTTTGTAATCGGCGATTGAATTCGGGCGCGTCCTTCGCTAAGTCAACTAATCATGAATGGCTCGAATGAGATCCGCGATTGTTTTGTGTTGTTCAATGGGATGCCGTAAGTGCATTGATCCGTCAATCCGATACGAATTGCGGCGGCCGATGCGCAGGCGTTCGACATAACCGGCTTTTTCAAGATCGGAGATAATGTGCCGAATTGCCCGCTCGGTAATGCCGACTTCCAACGCGATGTCGCGCATTCGCAGTGTCGGATCACGCGACAGGCATAACATCACATGCGCGTGATTGGACAAAAAGGTCCAACCCAGGTGAGGTTTGTCCGCGCTCATCGGTGATTCGCTTGTCGCCGCCGCCATAAAGTCCGTTCGTTCAAGTCAAACATTCGCCGGGTGGATCATCAGACAATAGCGGAAGTAGAATACCGGAATACTTAAACCCCAGTCAACACGGCAACTCATTGCGTGGATTGGCTTTTGACTCCGCCCGAGCAAGGCGAATTTGGGCGTGAATTGGCCGGGATTCAAATGCGAATTGGGTGCGAATTGGGGACAGGCACCGAATCAACGGGGACGAATTGGGACGGGGACGAATTGGGGACAGGCACCGAATTGGGTGGGCGAATTGGGGACAGGCACCGAATT
>JARGNK010000215.1 GCA_029213145.1 Rubripirellula sp.
CGTTGTTGGGAAAATAAAACAGCATGGTGTTATCGAACATGGTACCACCCGCTTCCGGCACCGATTTCAAGCGAGAAACAATCGTATCGATCAGTCCCATATGTTGGTGGCGAATTTTTTCCCGGATCTCGACTGCTTCCACCCCGGCAAAGGCTTTTCCATGGCCAACATCATGTTGGTTGACATTCTCACCTTCCAGTCCCGGCAGCCCCGTATAAGGTGTCCCCAGTTCATCTGCGGTAAATGTCACAACGTTCGTCATGCCAGAAATGAGTGTCGACAGCATCACTTCGACCAAGCCTGACTGCCGATCAACTGTCGAGATGTTTTCCGCAAGGTATTTCTCATCCAATTGCGGAACGTGTTGGCGAATTAAATCCCCCATTGCCTCAACACGAAGGTTCCGTTGCCGAATATCTTGAACGGCATCGGCGTAGTTCGCGATTTTTGCGTACTCAGGCCCCTGTAATTCGCTAGCAATACCACTTTCGTTCGCGGCAAGAAAGGCGAGCGTTTTGCGTTCTAATTCGTAGCGGACCTGAGCAGACTTATCAGCCGAGACGGATTTGAAAAGTTCTTGTATGGCAACTTTAGGCGATCCAAACGCATAATTGGGCTGTTGCGGACCTCGAGCGGAAAAACCTTTCTCAATCCCATTGATATTGCCACGTGAATTACCACCGCCGCTTGGAAAGCAGGCAAATTCAATGTGTTGAAAAGGTGACGGAAAGAGTCTCGCTAATTCAAAGTCGACCGTTGCCCACTTGATTGAACTGAGCCGCTCGTTGGCTTTGAAGGCACCGAGCGAGGAGCACCACGTGTGATGTCCGGTCGTGCACATTTTTCCCGACAATCCTTGCAGGATCGTCATGTTACTCTGATGGTTCGCGAGTGGAGCCATCCACTCGGGCAGATCATGATCATCGAGATCAGCGACCAACGACTCTTTTCGTTCCTCCGCTTTCAATAAATCACCACCCAGAGTCGGTGGAATTAACGAGTCTGGTAGCAGACCGTTGCCTTTGTGAACAAAAATGAATCGCTTCGGCGGTTGCCCAGAGGATGAGCCAGCCAACGCGGGAGAGCAACCGACGCCGATTGAACCCGCACCAACCAATGCTTGCGTAAAGAAATCGCGGCGATTATTCATCTGGAAACGCTACACTTCGGAGTTGGAAGTACGACGGAGGAAAACTTGAGATCTCAATGATACGCAAAATCGAGGGTCTTTGCCGAGATCGCAGCTAATGAAGGTCTGCGGCCGGCGTCACTCATCCAACGTCTTTCGATAGATGAACGAATCAGAAGAAAGCAGTGACACAACCACGGCTCTGAAACTTCCGCCGTTATCCAAATAGGCCTGATCCGCGTTAATCAAGGTCTGGGAGTCCGATAGCATCTCGTTCCGACCTAGAAAGAATCGGAATGCATGTCGGATGATCGATTGCCGAACACGATCTGATTTTGCCAGCCTATCAATCAGATCGAACGCGTCCTCGATTTCGCCGTCCAACCTTGGATCATCTGTCCCGCTAAGGTACCCCTGTGAATCAACAGGTCTGGTCTTATAGACATTCAATTTTCTCAGCTTCGTCGGTTCCTTTAGAAGATTCTCCGGATGCTCTAAGCTCTCCTCCGTTCGAAAGCGTCCGAAATCGTCAAAGCTCTCAAACGGTAGACCGAGTGGGTTCATCCGTTGGTGACATTTCCAGCATTCTTGCTTGGTCGTCACGGAATTCAGTCGCTCTCGTAACGTGCGATTGTGATCTTCCGGGATGACGGCATCCACTGTGATTGGAACCTCCGGAACTAACCCAGCCAATAGTTTTTCACGAATCCATCGACCTCTCCGCACCGGATCGGTTTCCGTGTTTTGCGAATGAGCCAACAACCAAGCTGGATGAGTCAAGATGCCTTTCCGATGCGGGACCTTGAAGGGCTGGACAACAGGATAGTCCCAGGTGTTCTCCGCCTCGTATCCGCCACGAGTCCATTGGCCGCGATAGTCGAGCGGGCCAGCACCCGGCACTGGTGGCAGATTGTAAATCTCAGAATGTCGAAATTTCTGTCCCCCATGGAAAAACCACGGAAACGTAATTGGGGTTTTTCCCTTCGCAAAAGTGTGGTCGAAAAATTTCATATATCGCTTGAACTCACGTAAGTGAACTCGGCGACGCTCCTCCTTCAAATCTGTGATTCGCAACGCTGCGAAAAGCTCTTGATGCTGATCGAAATTCTCCAGCAGCGTTTGCTCTGTGTTATTTTCCCAGTCGGTGTCTTTCAAACCTTCGTACGCGCGCCGCCATGACTCAACGAGGGCTTGCCCATCTTCATTGCTCCGCGGATGAAGCACGAAAAATTCGTCGGTGGTCAAAAGCGTCTCAAACACATTTGCGTCGCGTTTCAAAATATGATCAACAACGCGATCCGCCTCATTGGTCACCGAGCCCGCGGTACCGGTGTAGTCACGGCCGGCGTTGTCGTAAAACCCACCACTACGGGCAACATCTTTGAACAGTTTGATGCTGTTGGGGTAACCGAAAAATTCGCGGAAAAACCGAACGAGCTTGGGGTGCGTTACTTCATGTGGCCGAATGTGGCCGCTGCTTACGTTCGGATCAACCGCGCCATAAAAAGATTGTTTGTCATCGAGCAAGCGATTTACTTCTCGTCGATAATCTGTTGATGTAATTAGGCGGCCCTCGCGTGCAGCTGACGTCAAAAGGGCATCAGGCGGTCGATCTGAAAGCGCATAAGCAATTGCATAACTCGCTTCCCGCGGTGAAAGTCGTTGTCGCCCATGCTCGTCCCGCGGGCCTGTACCAAATTCGAGACGATAAAGAAATTCCGACTTCAGTAAGACACTTACCAGCATCTGACGCAGCGCCTCTCGATTGCCCGCCAATTCCATATTGGCTCGCATTTCCGGTAGGTGAAGATCAATCTCTGTCTGGGTGGCCTTGCGCTGGAGCACACAATCGTACTGTGCGTGGATGGCGGCAATCAAAAGATCGTCCGTTGGCACTGTTTCAAGATTAAGAATGGTGACGAACGACTCTGGCGCGGTGCTTGGATACCAGCGATCTTTCTGATTTGCGAAGACGATAGTGCGGCTTTTTTCCCCAAGCTGAACTGCACCAAGGATCTGTTTTTCCGAAATCCAATCGGCGTTGTTCAGCATCACCAACAAGTGTCCGCCATCGACGGCCGTTGTGTCGAAGTACCGTATACCTGAATGATCAGGTAGAACAATCGGGTTGGTGACACCATAAAATTTCTTCTGCCGCGAACGCCCCCGCAATTTAAAGACCGCATTGACTCGTTCATGGAAAATTTGCGGGCTCACCAACCATCGCCGCGATGGCGTGAAGGGCTTGGCAACAATAGAGCCATCAAAAAGCGTCTTATGGTCAACGTAATTCCCGTACGAAGGAAGTCGAAGTTTCTCATCCAGATTCGAAGCTTTGCGACGGCGAAGTTCATCACGCAACCAATTAGCGATGGTCGAGCGGGCGGATTCCGGTAAGGGTTTCGAATCAGCAGGAGGCATCAAACCGAAGAATACTTGATCTTGGATGCGATTCAACAACGCGACTTGCCCGTCCGGTTGCAGCCTCGCGTAATGGTCTAACCGAATCCCCGCTTCAGCCGAATCTCCACGATGGCAATCGCTGCAGTGTTCATTGATTGCCGTTCGCACCTCGACCGGGATTGAAACGGCAGGTGCCGATGCAGGGACCTGTGCGATCACCTGCGAGCCCATCAGAATCCCAAGCAATGTCAGTGCACAGACGCTTTCGACCAGCCCATTTAGCCTGTAAACGCCAGGCAGTTGCCCCGGCGTGTCCGACCAGTAAATCACTCGCCTGCGGTTAGCAAGCATCCAAGTCAATGGAATCAAGATCAGAATTCGATGACTATTCTGGTATTTCATGCGGTGCGTGATTTTGTGAGCAAATTTGGCATCTTCATGATTAAAAGCAAATGCCGGTTAAACACCGTCGAAGCGGTGACTCATGAGCGAGCTTGCATGCGTTCGGACGCAAAAGCATGGACAAGATCCCCCCCCCCACAGTGTAACTGCTGTGTGGCGGATTCGTCTTGTGACGACAGCGACTAATTAGATGATCGGGCGATGCCTGACCGACCACAAACGTGGCCGTCGGAGTGCAACCATCTTTCGTGCTTTGTTGTTCAACGGAAATCCTGTACCCGGCAATCCAATGAGCAAAGCGTTGTGCTCTAATTGGATCGCCATGATGCACGGCCTGACCGCGATGCGAATCCGATTCGGTTGGATGCCAGGCATATTGACGGAATTGCCGGAGCCACTCGCAACCAACCACCCAACCTGGCAAACGGCAACGGTCTTGTCTGATTTACGAGCCAACCTTCCGCTCATTGAATTTCACCGTCCGATCATCCTGCCCTGTCGGTAATTCCGCCAAGGCAACGCTTGGACGGCGATTCAAATGGAAAAACCACCAGCTATCATTTTTTTGGAAACGGAGGGGCCTCGTATAGTTCCCGCAGCCTTATAAATTCCGCTGCAAGCTCCTCCCTCGTTCGTCTGTAGGCTGGATCTGCATGGACACTTTTCATTTCCCCTGGATCTCGTTGAAGATCAAATAGGTTCCACTCATCGGTGATGGGGAAGTAGATCAGCTTGTGGTTTTGGGTGCGAACGCCGAAGTGCTGTGGCACAGCGTGCTCGCCGAGTTCGTAATAGGCGTAATAGAGTGATTCCCGCCAATCCTTCGCGTCGCCCCGAAAAAGCGGCACCAACGATTTACCCTGAATTTCATTCGACGCGTCAAGTCCGGCAACCTCCAAGAAGGTAGGAGCATAATCGATGTTTTGAATTAGTTCTTTTGGCCGCGACCCAGGCTCGATCACGCCAGGCCAGCGAACAAGGAATGGCATGCGAAAAGATTCTTCAAACATCCATCGCTTGTCGTACCAGCCATGTTCACCGAGAAAAAACCCCTGATCGGATGAATAGATGACAATCGTGTTCTCTGCGAGCCCATTATCGTCCAGGTATTGCAGCATCCGCCCAACACTTTCATCGACCGCTTTGACGGTGCTTAGGTAGTTACGCATGTAGCGCCGGTATTTCCAACGAACAAGGTCTTGGTCGTTGAATTTTCCAGACTTGTAATCAGCGAGGAACTTCTGATTCTTGGGACCGAAGTGAGCATCCCATTTTGCTTTTTGCTTATCGTTCATCCGGTTGTATTCAGGTGTACCGTAACGATCCGGTTTTGGCAAAGTGACATCCCCTCGTTCGTCTTTTCGAACCTTGGCATCGTACGCCCAGTCGAAATGTCGATCGATCTCCATTTCATTGTTCGCGAGGGTGCGACTGCGATTTTCATAAGTGTCGAACAAGGAAGACGGTTCCGGAATCTCAACCTGATCAAATGATCCAAGATGACGCAATGCCGGCGCAAAGGTTCGATGTGGCGCCTTGTGCTGGCACATCAAGAAGAAAGGTTTCGACTTGTCGCGAGAATCAAGCCATGCAACTGCTTTCTCGGTGGTCAGGTCAGTGGCATAACCATTGAACGCTTTGCGCGATCCATCAGGCTGGATAAAGACGGGGTTGTAATAACTGCCTTGCCCAGGGAACACTTCCCAATGATCGAAGTGGACCGGATTTGACTTTAGGTGCCACTTGCCGATGACCGCGGTGTTATAGCCATTGCTTTGCAAATCTCTCGCGACGGTCCACTGGCTCTGATCAAAGCTGTTCCCGTTTCGCATAAACCCATTTTTGTGGCTATGTTTCCCAGTCAGGATGTTTGCCCGGGATGGTCCACAAATTGAATTCGCGCAAAAGGAATTTAAAAAGACCGCTCCTTCGCGGGCGATTCGATCGATGTTCGGCGTCGGAGCAACGTTTGCAAGGGGTCCGCCATAAGCTGAAATCGCGTTGACCGCATGGTCATCGGAAAACAGAAACAAAATGTTGGGACGCTCCGCTGCGGTGCCCGATCGGCCGGCCCCGAATCCAAGCAGCAACAACATTATGAAAGCCACTCGGATTTGTGTTTTTTCTTGCATGGTCACCTCGGTACATGAGTGAGCGCGGGCCTTGTTGTTTAGATTTCGAATGTGTCGGCAGATGCCTTACACTCGAATACCAGGCCCAATCATCGATCGGTTCGTCAGCGTAGATCAGTCGGCCGGTTGTCGTCTTTCGATCATCGGTAGGGAGGGAAATATCCCCGCAAATTCGCGTTGTCTCTTCGCTGCCTGGCGAAGGAGCCAATTCTTGGCCCAGACAATCGACTTCTTTTCGATCCCCCCCGGCAGACTTAGGATCTCAGATTTTGCCGGCCAATACAACTGTCCGTCTTATCACTCCAACACCGACTGCTGACGCGGAATGGAGCACCTGGATTGGACGTGCGGCGGTGACGAGACAATAGTTCGCGAACGGAATTTCTATGGGACGAATTCCATTTGTAAAGAATACGACTCTTCCAGTCGATCGACCGTTCTCGTTTTCTATCACGGCAACACGCTGCACGGCTTTCAGTCGGACTCACCACTGATGGCGATGACGCCGCTGACTTAATACAGAAAAACGACGGGAGTGTCGCCCGCTTTTCAGGCGTTGGATACACGAACGGACATGCGGGTCGGCGTGGTGGGGCTCGGGGTCGGTACGCTTGCTGCCCTTGGCCGTCCTGGCGATCGATTCGTTTTTTTTTAATCAATCCCAAATTAAAGGAGCAGGCAGCAAATCAATTCACTTAGTTGTGGGATAGCAAAGCGGACTGTGGTGTGACGATTGGTGACGCACGTATTTCATTACAGCGATTCCCAGATCGCACGTTTGATCTTCTGGTATTAGACGCCATCTCTGGCCATGCTATTCCTGCTCACTTACTGACGCCAGAAGCGCTTGAAACGCTTCTAGCGCCTGCTGGATTCGGATGGTGTGATAGCGATTCATATCAGCAATCTGTCCCTCAACCTTGGACGATTCATCGTCGCTGTTGTTGCTCGACAAAACCTTGAAATCCGATAGGTCAAAAAGAACGACAGCGGATCTTTGGCAGCGGATCTTTGGCAGGCACTAGTTCAACCTGAATTTTGCTATCCCGTAACAAAACCTTTCTAGAGAACGAGTTACTAAATACTTACTCCATAGATTGCGAAGCATATGTCACACCACACGTGTTGTGGAACGACGACAAAAATTGCCTGTTGAGCGTCTTTGATCACTGAGCCGGTCGTTACTTGGCGTGCGTTGTTTAAATCGCAGACGGTAATTCCCCGCCTTACCGGATTAAAACGTCGCGTTTGCGAGAACCGCCGCCGCTTGTTGGGCTGCAGCTTATTGCGCAATCGCTTTCGCGAATTCTTTGACAACTGGTCGCTCGGTTAAATTCCGGTGGACGTGCGGCCGTGATTGAAGGAGCAACGCCTGTGCTTGATCAGGTGTTAGGTTCCGGTACTTCATAAGCCAGCACAAAGCGACGGTGGCACTGCGGGCACGACCAGCTTTGCAGTGGATGTAAACGGTCTCGTCAGATTCGACATGCTGTTGCACGAATTCAACCGCACGGGAGATATCTTCCAAGGATGGCGCAGTGAAATCGGTGGTCGGGATACGAAGTTGTTCGATACCCAAACGCTCATATTCACTCTTTGGGCCTTCATATTCTTCACAGGTATTGACGACCGCGCGCACTCCCTCGGAATGCATTCTTATAACGTCCCGAGCGAATGGGTAAGCGCCAACGATCACGTGGGGATCAATTGGATCCCACCAATGCCTCAGATTAAATATCCGCGCAAGGGTGAAGTTCCAGGCAAGGGTTGGATAGAAAACCGTTTTGGCGTAGATCTTTTCTCCAAGGGTGCTGCTCATTCTGGTTTCAGTTGCCCCTTCAGCAAATTATCCGCTTCCTGCTCTGCCAGTTTAAGTACTTCGCTGATGGTGACCGGCGCACCGCCTCGTTCCTTGCTGAGTTCAGCAGCTTGCATAAACGCGTACAGCTCGATCGTTTCCGCGGGGTCAATCGGCAAGACTTCGGAGCGAAAGAACTTGCCAATCTCGATGACCAGAGGGCGATATCCGCCATACGGGCCAATTTCTGAGATGCCTTTGGTACCAAATGCCGTACCACCGTATCCGGTCTTGCCGTCACGAATCCCGCGAAACGTTCCGACACGGCCAGCCTTCCAGGTTCCAACAGCCAATTCATACTTGTCAGTCGAAAGGTGAGTCACGCTTTCACATCCTACCCCCATACAAGTGAAGAGCGATTCGACCCCATGGATTCCATACCAGAAAAGTTCCACGTGCGTTGGTTCAATCGAGCAGGGGCTGAAGCTGTCGCAGCCAATCACATCGCCAAGTTTTCCGTTCCGAATCGCTTGTGCCCCATCGCTGTAGCGAAGAGAGGAACTGCTGAACATCGGGACGTCGTAGTATTTAGCTGCCCGAAAAATCGCAACCACTTCGGCAAGATTAGAGCCAGTCGGCTTGTCGATAAAGACAGGCTTGCCGGCTCGGAAAACCTCGAGAGCCTGAGATAGGTGGAGACGCCCATCGTTCGTTTCCAGTAAGACACAATCAACTCGGGACAACAAATCCGAAATTGAATCCACGACTTCGACACCTAGATCCTTGATTTCGGCCGTATAGCGTGGGATTCGGCTAGCGCTTGATTCGATATCGGCGCTTCCGAATGGGTAAGCCGCAACGACACGGAATCCGCTCATCGCGGGATCGGCCGGTGGATCGCGATGAAATTCTTTGGTGAAGGCTGGCACGTGGGATGTATCCAACCCGATGATTCCGATTTTTTTCATGTCGGACTCCGGCGCAGCACCCTCTTGAGCGTTTACAATTTTGGGGAAAAGGAGAAGAAAAACGGCAGTAATCAGCCCGATTTGGGAGCGTAATCGCTCCGCTGAGAGTCCGGGTTTTAATCGATCAAACATACTGAAAAAGACCTGGCAGGCGGGAATGAAGCGGGGCAATGAGAGCTCGGGGGCATAGGGGGAGTCCCACTGCGGTACACTGCAACATCATAACGCGAATCGACCGACGCGGGCGGTGCTCCGCACGGCTGGCGTTGGAGTAAGAGTAGAAACTGGTTGTCGACCACTGATTTCTGGTGGCGGCAAGTTGAGGAAGAGCAAAATGATACGGATTTGCCTGACGGGGTGCCTCGTTTTATCGTCTGCGATGTTGCTGGTGGCCTCGGACCTCGACGATGCCACGAAGCTCTACCAATCTGGTAAATATGAAGAAGCTGAGGCCCTTGCAGCGGCTCAAGTAGAGCGCGGCATCTGGAACGAACGTTGGCCCAGGTTACTGATTCATCTCCAATTGACCCGCGGAAAATATACCGAAGCGAAGCAGGTCTACGAGGATGCGATTCGTCGGTATCCAACTAGTTTGACACTCCGCATGCTTGGCATGGAGGTGCTGAATTACAGCAACCTGCCAGAGGAAGCGTCAGAGGTAAAATACCAAATCCTGCAGCTGCTGCAGGCGTCGCCAACACGCTACTCCAGCCGAGACAACTTGGTTGCGGCTGGGCGATACTTTGCCATGCGTGGTGAGGACGGGCGAAAGATTTTGGAGATGTTTTACGACCGTGTCATTGATGCCGATCCCCAACACACCGAAGCGCATTTAGCGACTGCCGAGTTAGCGTTAGACAAGGGTGATTTCAAAGTTGCTGCCGAAACGCTGCAGAAGGCCTTACGTTTCGACAACGAAGACCCACGCATTCACTATTTGCTCGCACGGGCTTGGGAACCGAGTGACGGGGAAAAAGCATCTGCAGCACTTGAAAAATCGCTCGAGATCAATCCCAATCATCAACCCAGCTTGATCTTTCAGGCAGAAGCTGCAATCGATCGAGAGCAATATCGAGCTGCTGAATTGCTGATCCGTAAGATCTTGGAAATCAATCCGCGCAATCAAGAAGCGTTCGCATTGATGGCAGTCTTGGCCAATTTGCGCGGTAAATATGACATCGAAACAAAAATGCGTGAGACGGCATTGAGCAGTTGGGGAAGCAATCCAAGGATCGATTACCTGATCGGCAAGAAACTTTCCCAAAAATATCGTTTCGAAGAAGGAGTAAAGTACCAACAAAAAGCGCTTGAGATAGATCCAAGCTACCCACCCGCCAGCTTTCAGTTGGCTCAGGATTTGTTGCGACTGGGAAGCAGCGAAGTTGGATGGCAACTAGCGAAGGATGTCGCCGATGGGGATCCGTACAACGTCGTCGCGCACAATTTGATGACGCTATACGATCGGACAAAGGATTTCAGTATTCTCGAGACCGACGGGATTCAGCTCCGTATGGAAAATCGCGAATCACTAATCTATGGGCAAGAGGTGCTTGATTTGCTGAGCGAAGCGAAACAGGTCCTATGCAAAAAGTATGATGTCGAACCACGTGCACCGATCATCGTTGAAATCTTCCCCCAACAAAAAGATTTCGCGATTCGCACATTTGGACTGCCAGGTGGTGACGGATTTCTTGGCGTCTGCTTTGGGCGAGTCATCACCGCGAACAGTCCCGCCTCGCAAGGTGAAAACCCGGCGAACTGGCAAAGCGTCTTGTGGCACGAATTCTGCCATGTCGTCACACTCGAAAAAACAAAAAACCGGATGCCAAGATGGTTGAGCGAGGGCATCTCGGTCTATGAGGAACGTAAGCGAAATCCAGCTTGGGGCGAATCAAT
>JARGNK010000216.1 GCA_029213145.1 Rubripirellula sp.
GGGCGGACAAAGGGGACAGGCATCAACTCCTTTAGCTGATTTGCAGTCAAATCACTTTGTGCCTGTCCCCAATTTACACTTGTGCCTGTCCCCAATTTGAACGCTTTGTGCCTGTCCCCAATTTACAATTTACTTGTGCCTGTCCCCAATTTGAACGCTACTCGCTGACAAAAATCGGTTTCGTTGGCGGTCTTTGCGATCGCATCCGATTGAGTTCGTTTTTAGGATGGGGGGAATTCCGATCACGTGCGTTTTTTTCGGCACGTTCTTCGAATTCCAAAAATCCATCGCAGAGCGATTTCGCTTACGGATGGAGCAAATTCGGATGAACGATTGAGAATCAAATGCAACGGGTTTGAAGTTGATAACTAAAACAGAAGCGTTTCATCGTTTCGAAAGATTGGCCAATCACCCACGCTGGAGTTTACTGTCATGATTGCGACCTTCGATCTGAAGTGGGGCTTGATACTACTTACGCTGATGATTCCTCTAAGCAATCTCAAGCCAGCAAACGCTCAGGACTCGAATGCCACATCGGTTGGTGGGCGAAGATCCAAAGCGGCCTCGACGTTTGGTCCCGCCCTTCGCGGCCAGAAGGTTATTGATCTTTCCCATACGTTCGATGAAAAAACCATCTATTGGCCGACCGAAGATGGATTTCGCTTGATTCCGGACAAGGCAGGATTCACAGACAAAGGTTACTACTACTCTTCCAACCGATTCACAGCAGCCGAGCATGGCGGCACTCATCTCGACGCGCCCATTCACTTTTACCAACGCGGGAAAACGGCTGAAGAACTTACCCTCAGTCAGCTCATCGGTGAAGCAGCGGTTATCGATGTTGCGGAGGCATGTCAAAATGACCCGGACTACCAAATTGGGGTCGCGGATTTACGACGTTGGGAAGAATCCCAGGGACGTCAACTGATCGACGTCATCGTTTTACTGAGGACCGGTTACGCAAAACATTGGCCTGACCGAATGAAGTATCTCGGTACAGATGAGCTCGGGCCTGACGCGGTCGCAAAACTTCACTTTCCCGGGTTATCACCGGAGGCGGCTCAGTGGCTTTGTGAACATCGGGCGATCAAGGCGATTGGGCTCGATACCGCGAGCATCGACTACGGTCAGTCGGAACGTTTTCAAAGTCATGTCATGCTTTACAAACACGGGATACCAGCCCTTGAAAATGTCGCTGACATGAGCGAGTTGCCAGCCTCTGGCTCTACGGTCATCGCGTTGCCGATGAAGATCGGAGGAGGGTCGGGAGCTCCAGCGCGAATCATTGCAGTCTTGCCCGAGAGATGAATGATTTGGGTTGGGGCCGACCGGCAACGTTGGAATCCAAGTAGAATGGCGATTCCTGTAGTGCCCATCATGGTAAGCGGTGCACACTCCGAACCTGCGTGGCCCAACCTAGGGAATGAACGGCGGAGGCTCATGCAATGATGACCTATCATTGTCTGGATGGCTTTTCCGTTATTGTTTCCATTATCATATTGTGCAATCCCAGCTGAACCTCCGACTCAACGCGTATGTGGAGAATTATTCCGAGATGCCCCTCTATGAATTTGAGTGCAAATCATGCCAAACCGTGGTCGAAGTACTCGTTCGCTCCGAGACTGAAAAATCAGACTGTCCCAGTTGCGGCGGAAGCAAATTGGAGCGTTTATTGAGCGTACCGGCTTCACCCGCAGTCCGAGGGAAAAGTCTGCCAACCGCCAGTGAAGGTTGTGGTGCACCGAGATGCTGCGGTGGCGGTTGCGACTAACCTGTTCCCCTCGCCACCTTTTGATCCAGCTATCGATGCCCCACCTAGCTTCGACGGCCAATGTTGCTATGAATCAGATGTCGGTTGGGGCCAACCGACGACAGCATTACTCAGATTGGATCGGTAGAGTGTCGTGACGTTTGTCGAAGATTTTTTACCTGCTTCTGGCCGGTGCAGACCCGCAAGGGTTGAAGCGGGTTTCGCGTTTTGGATTGATCCAATGTTTTAGCGTTGGCTTTTCGTTGATGAGACATCGCAGGGGATCACCTTTGTGGGAATCATCTTTGGCGTCAACGAAATTCGGTTTGGTTAGCATGAACGCGTTGCCCAAGTTAGCTAGTCCGGAGTCGGGATTGTCCGCAGTCGGGATTGTCCGCAGTCGGGGTTGTCCGCAGTCGGGGTTGTCCGCAGTCGGGATTGTCCGCAGTCGGGGTTGTCCGCAGTCGGGGTTGTCCGCAGTCGGGATTGTCCGCAGTCGGGGTTGCCCGGAGTTGGGGTTGCCCGGAGTTGGGGTTGCCCGGAATCGGGGTTGAGATGCCCCGCATTCCTTCAACAGAGTCAGCACGATCAGGTCCGCATGGATGGGGGTGAAGCCGGAATTCTCCACCGGTAACGGTGCGGCTCATAGGTCTTTTCTTCGCTGGAACGCGTGCCTCCAAGGCGCGCAAAATACGTTCTGCAAATGGGCCCAACCCTCCGGATGCTAGCAATCCGGGCTTTGCCCTTTTCACTTGCTTGAGTACACCCCAATTCGCTTGGTTTCTCGCGTTCCTCGCTTGCGCCGTTTCGGTCCACCGATAGCCTGAAAGCGTGCAGGCTCGTGGAAATAGGGTGAGGAGTAAAAGTTTAGCGGTGGTAATGAACGAGTTAGGCAACATTGCACGAATTTACGGCATAGCAACGCGCGTGGCAGGCCGAGAAAAAAGAGGCTGCGATTGCTTGGACCGGCAAGTTGTGTGAACCCAAATCTGGCGTACAAAAATGACTTCTTTACATCACTCTCAATTGGCATCGCTGGTCTTCTGCTTTCTTCTTCAGACCACCCAAGTCAACGGGCAAAGCGGTACGGAGTTTACCTCGGAGGCTTCGGTCACGACGACGGGCGTGAAACAGGAGTCTGAGCGGAAGCCGTTATCATACGCACTGGTCGATGAACCCCACGATGACTCCGATGGTAAGTTCGACTTGGTCAATCACCTTCAACCATGTGATGGATGTGATGCCCAGTCTTCGTGCGATGGCTGCATTGGATGCTGTCACTCCTGTCAATGTCCATTACCCGAAGCACCCTGTGTTGACTGTCCACGGATCACGACGCTGAATTCGAACTACAACATCAGCATTTTTGGTGCCTTGAAACTGGACATGCTCTTCAACTGAGCACGACCGGTCGCACCTGGCACTCCATTCTTTCTCGCACCAGGATCGGTGGCAGGATTGGACCAGCAAAACTTCGATGCACACGCTAGGCAAAGCACGCTTGCCGCCGCGTTGAGCGGACCACAGTTCAGCGGTTTTCAGGCTGGTGGATTGGTGATGGCAGCGTTTTACAACGATGCCATCGTCGTGGACCAATACGGATTGCTTCCGCTGCAGGCTTATGGCGAGCTAACTTCGTCCAATTGTCGTTTCGCAGCTGGACTTCAATTTGATGTCTTTAATCCCGGCGCACCGACCGTGCTCCCCTTCTCGGTTTTAAATGCGTCTGGGAACTCCGGGAATGGATTCCGCGGCCAACTTCGTGTGGAAAGGTTTTTTCGCCCTGCTGACGATCGTCAGTGGACGCTGCAATTTGCACTGAGTGAACCAACTGCATCAACGATCGATCCTAGATTTCGATTGGCCGAAGACAACGGCTGGCCGAATGTCGAGGGACGGATTGCCATGGGATGCGGAGACCTACCGCAAACAAGTCCAGACGCACGACGCCCATTCGAACTTGGTATTTCCGGATTGGTCGGACAACTGAGAACGACATTGCTCGCAAGCAATCAGACAGTGGCTGATGTCTGGGGGGTGGGCGTTGACTTTTATTGGCAAATCACTGATTGCATCGGTGTGACTGGCGAATTCTTCACGGGGCAGGGACTAGGCACCTACAATGCCGGTGTCCTACAAGGCGTCAATCTTGACACCGGACAAGCAATTGAAGCATCCGGCGGTTGGCTGGAAATTTTTGTCTATTTGACACCGTGCCTACATAGCCATCTTGGTTACGGAGTTGACGATCCCAGGGACAGTCAGGTCACCTCTCCAGACCCTGCAGCGCTGATCCCGTTGGGAAGAACGAAAAACCAAACGTATTTTGCCAACATGATCTGGGATGTGAACTCAACCTTCCGTGTTGGTGGGGAGCTCGCCTATCGTGATACCGATTACCTCGGCTTACCGGACAACGATGGCCTCGGATTCCACACCCAATTCCAATGGTCCTTCTGATGGCAATTTGACCGTGATGAGGAACACTAAAAACCGGTGCACAAGAACTAGTGCCGACGCTGTTCTGCCCTCATTGGATTTTAACAGTCGATGCCTACCAAGTTTCAAACAACTTCTGGGAATCCTTGACGCCCAAAACCAACATACAATCCTAAGCAATTCACGGTTCGCGAGTTGGGGTGGGTTATCGAAAGTGCGGTAACCCAACACTAAAGAATCACGAACCGCGACTAGCTTGATTGCTGTTCCTGTATCGAGCCATTCACTGTTGCATAGTGCAGCTTCTCGGTATCGCCCGCGCACCAGTATCGCCCGAGGTGAACTCTTCACGCTAGAATCAACCGCTCCTACGGCGGTCCACGTTTTCCAAATCTGCGCATTCAAGTTTTCGTGGACGATTTTCCCCGCAGTTATTTATATCCCATCGTTTGCATTCCGAATGAATGAGCCACTGCCCTGACCGAAACAGGACGGAGTCGATTCAACATTTGTCAAAGACTGAGTCATGGTCAATGCACCTGCCTTAGCAGTTTCGTATCATCGTACGGTTCGCCGTTATTCGCTGGAAATCTTGCGGTGGCGGATCGAGTATGCAACAAGAGGCAGCAATGCAGGATTCCTTCGTTCCGGCAAGACAATTTCGCTGATAGCGTTTTGCACGGGAGCCCTGTTTCTCAGCTGACCTTCTGTGACTATGCCTGAATGAACTCACAAAAATATTTAAGATCTTCAAATGAAACTTATCTGCGAGTTGAAAATGTTTCGATTGATACGAGCATAATTTGATGCAATCAAAGTCCAGCGGGATTTAGGCTCACACCTTACTCGGCCAAAGTTGCGAACCGCTAGAATAGCTCCCATCGAATACAAGCTTCTGTTATCGCCGTGTTCATGGTCGACCTAATCACCGCAGCTTTTCGACTGACATTTCTCGTTCTTGCGTGTATTCCCTGAGAAGTTCCAGGTTGACGATATGAAGCGGTTGTTAATTCTTTTTCTTCTCTCCGTCACCGTTTTGTCAGTGAGGGAGATTTTTGCTGCTGATAATGAATCGAAAATTCAGCACGTGGTCATTGAAGAGGCAACGAAAGAGACACCACGTAGCGACACGGCATCGATCGCCCAATTAGGAAATGGGCGACTGATGGTGGTCTACCATAAGTATGAAGGTGGCGTACGCGGCGGTCACGATCATGGGACCTGTCGGATTTGGTCCAAGGTGAGTGATGATGATGGAAAGACGTGGGGCCAGACTCGGATGCTTGTCGATGTTGCCAACGGGGATATGAACGTTCAGGCGCCGGCACTGTTGCAGACCAAGTCCGGCCATTTGCTGCTGATCACTTTACGAGCACATGCGGATGGAAATAGTAGCACGATGTGCCTGTTCTCTTCCGAGGACAATGGGAATACTTTTGTTCCTCTCGAGCCTTTGTGGAGGCGATCAAAAGGCCAACTACTGCAAGGTGGGACGAGCAGTCTTCTTCAGCTAAAGTCGGGAAGACTGCTCTTGCCTTTTCATGGTGGCAAAGGCGACCAATGGCGACAAAAGAATAGTGTTTGGTGCATGTATAGCGACAACCGTGGCCGCAGTTGGGAACGATCGCCTGCGATTGATCTCCCCAAGCGGGGCGCGATGGAGGCATCCGTTGCGCAATTTGACGATGGAAATTTACTGATGTCCCTGCGCACTCAGCTAGGTGGCCCGTTTCTCTCACGTTCGAATGACGAGGGAATGACTTGGAGCGAACCTGTTTTCAGTGGATTGGAGGGTGGTGAGTCTGGGACTTGTTTACGGCGTTTGCCAGACAGCGAAGATGTCGTCTTGTTTTTTAACAATAGCAAATATGAGCCGGAGCATCATCACTTTGGTGAACGCACACCACTTACGTGTGCGCGATCAGCGGACCAGGGTAAGACCTGGACGATCATTGGCAATATCGCAGCGGACCCAACTGCGGAATACACGAATCTTGATTGCTTCTTCAGGCCGAACGGGGACGCGATCCTCACCTATATGTACGCCAAGCCGGCTTGGAATCGCGACAAGATACAGCTCAACGCGGCGCGAATTCCTCTCGATTGGTTTGACGGACAGTGACGGCAATATTTCTTCGTGTGGCTGGAGCGTATTGCCTTCGGAATTCTTTGTTTTTCGAGCATCACTAGGTGTCTCGTGTTGGAACTGTAAGTGAGCGTTCTGAGCACGATGGGAATCAGCCTTGAAAGTCGCTGCACTTCGGGGAGCGTGACGATTTTGCCAAAAACAAATCACGGATGCGTTCCTTTTTTAACCCAGCGTTAATAATGCCCAGAGCGCTATTAAAAAAGTTGATTTGCGGTGCGTGCTTGCACCGGTGCGAGCCCCCTGCGGGATGCGACCTCGACAGTCGCCAATGAACGCTCACTTGTTGATGCCTCTCATTTGGTACTGTCCGAGATCCTTTTGGATTAGTTCGTTAATCACACTTATTAGAAAGAGACAGACCGCCGAACATCGTGTTCGATAAATCAACGTCACGCGTCGGCTGCGTGTCGGACCAGCGACGCGGGGAACGCCCGCAATGGTGAAAGTCGCCATATCTCTAGCCTGCCAGTGCAGCCAGATCAGATTGCCAAATCCTACGGACTTCGATTGCTCATTGGAATGTTCTACAGCATGATCAAATTGACGACTGGATTGTTTCCTGTTTGACGCAAACAAAATGTGGTGGGAAGTTCAGTCAACTGCGAGTTTATTTCTCAACTGAAGATAGATTCGTCAACTGATTTGGGCTTGTTCAATTTCGTCGAGAGCAAGGTAGGCTGCTCGAAGGCTTCTGCTGGAGAGTTTTCTCATGGCTTCTTCAGAAGGAATCTTGCTCGAATGTAGGAACCGAAGGTAAAGCCAGACAGAACCAGCAAACCCAATGACGCCAACAACAAGCGAAGGGACCAATGAATTTGGATAGAGAACGACTGCATCGAAGCCAACGGCAACTGAAGCCGGAATCCACATCAACCACCATGCAAAGCCGACAATGACGCCTGCCCGAAGGTAGCCGTGTCGTACGCTGTCGAGTTTGCTGCGGAGCTCGTCGACGGGCTCGGAGTAGTCAATCCTTCTGATTCTGGTGCAGACCAGGATCGCTTGTGAAATGACGAACACGCCGTACACATGTAACATCAGACCGCAGGCAAAACGATGTGGAACTTCTGTATTGGATGCCCAGCATTGCACGCCGATTAAAATTAACACGACGCCTATCATCACCTGCAGCAGTTGGCCACGAAAAAGAGGCCGTAGTGATTTTTCAATGCGTTCCATCAGGTGGCGGCGAATTAGCAGCAGACGTCCAGCCATTTCCTGTTGCTCCATTGCCACAGGGCTGGACTTTTCGTCGGTCACAGCCGGCTTGTCGTCATAGGCAATCGTGGCCGCTAAGTCGGCTGCATCACCAGTCGCGATTGATTGGACATCGGATTTGATGTGACTTGCGCGCTGGTAGCGACGTTTGGGTTCTTTTTCGAGCGTGCGAAGTACAACATCATCTAGGCGGACATCGATCGCGACTTTCTCGGACGGTGCAGCAAATCGTCCGATCGGAAGTTCACCAGTCAACATCTCATAAATGACGACACCCAGCGAATAGATATCAGCTCGATGGTCGACATTGCGCATCCCCTCAAGTTGTTCTGGGGCCATGTACCTTGGTGTCCCCATCACTTGATGGGTCGCAGTCAGAGCGGGCTGTTGAGTTTCATTGCCGACGATACGCGATAAACCGAAGTCAGCGATTTTGACGCCCCCGTCAGAAGACATCAGGATATTTTCAGGTTTAATGTCGCGATGCACAATTCCTTTGTCATGAGCATATTGCAACGCATCGCACAGATAGGGCACGATTGCGAGTGCGTGTTTGGAATCGAGTTCACCCGATTTTACGATGTCACGTAAGGTCGATCCCTCAACGTACTCCATCAAAAAATAGTAGGTGTCGGCGACATTACCGAACTCGTACAAGGAAACGATATTTGGATGACTTAGTTTCGCCAGTGTGCGGGCTTCACGTGTGAAACGCAGTGAAAATTTTACATCGTGACCGAACTCTTCTGGTAACACTTTGAGGGCAACCACACGATCGAGACCAGTTTGCCGAGCTTTGTAGACCGCCCCCATGCCACCTGCCCCGAGGAGTTCGATAATCTCCAGCGATGGAAACAGTTCTGCCAGGCGTTCGACACTTGGCGGTTCGAAATGTGCACTTGGTTTACCATCCCCTCGAAAAGCATCGTGGATGATTTTGGTGACTGCGGGGAACCGCTCCAGGTACTCCTGTTCAGTGGGGGTTTCGCCGTGTCGTCGCCGATAATCGATTTCGAGAACAATCAATTCGGCAAGTAAAGCATCGCGTGCGAAAGGCTCAATGTCGTCATCGAGAAACGGCTCAATCACGGGGGGGGAGTTGGTCTGCCATTTTTGTTCAAACTCAACGCACAGATCATCGATTCGCTCTAAAACTGCGATCGGTAACTTAGGTTGGCGAATATTCATCGTTTTTAAACACTTCCTGCTGACATTTTTCTCGAATTAGGTGCATGCGGCGTTCAATCGTCCGCTCGGAGCAACCAAAGCGTTTAGAAAGTTCGGCGTTGGAATACCCTTCTAACTTGGCACCCGCTAATTCCCGCAGTTGCCCGACACCCAAGTGAGAAAAAAACTCCTCGACAGATTCTTGCATCATTAGCACCATCTCCGGTGATGGTTCATCACCGATCGCTACGATGGCATCATCATCCCTCTTTTGGTCCAAGGACTGTACTTCTGCCTCTCCGCCCCGTCGTTGCCGTTGGTCATGCCGTCGCTTATCGACAACTTTCCTGGCTGACATTCGCAACAGGAGTTGCCAAAGATCGTCTCGATCAGATAGATCGGGAAAACGCCCATTTTCGGCGGCGGCGTAAAAACTCTCAAAAACGCTGAGAACGATGTCCTCTTCGTCTGAAACAGCGCGGTTTTGCCCATAAATGCGGGCTCGAACTAAACGCGTCAGACGGTCAAAGTAATGCTGCCATATCTGATTTGCGGCAACTGAATCACCAGTTTTGACCATGTGAATCCAGTGACTGACGTTCGTATTTTTTGGCATAGACGTTCGTACTTTTTGGCATATACAGGGGTCTGCCGACGAAAAAAGAAGTTGAATGGGAGCAGCACTTGCAATACTACCAATACAAATCAGTTCGTGCAGGCGTATGAACTTACTGGAGTTGCTGCTTGGGACGCTCGGGTACCCGGGAACAGAGGTTTATTGGTCCATCGAGGGGCAGGCCCGTCGGGGAGTATTGCGGAGGGGAATCGATTCGCTCATTGAAGATTTCATGAAAGCAATTGGGAGCTGTCGCCCGCATTTCTTTTCATTGCATTCAAGACAGAGCGGGGGCGATCTTTGGCTCTGCGAAACGCCTTTATACGGGCTATTGCAGCTGTGGGAATCGTCGCCGTTTTCAAAAGAAAGCTAATTAGAGCGGCGGCCTATCCCGTGTTGGTTTGAGATTGCAACATTTGCGGGGCGAATTTCGCGAGACACAGATTCGAAGGACCAACTTCGGGGGCACAACTTCGGGGGACAGTGAGGAACTTGATTTGCGGGAAAATTTCCTGCCGTCTCGAGGTGTGTCGTTTTGGGTCGCCGACATTTCGTTCCCACTGATCGATGCCGGCTTCTTCCACATATTGCAGCTGCCCCATCCAGGCTGGTCGCCTGCGTGATCCCCAACGAACGATTACTCAGAGGTTGCGGAATCCCACATTTTTTTCGCAATCGATCATGGGGGTAATTCAGCAGTCAAATTGGAGCATGTTTTTGGGCGTTTCCTAAGCGAGAAGCCAATAAGTTGAGTCGAAAATAGGGCGCTCGCATTCTTATTCATCGCCGCTTGTTCGGATTGCACATCCAGGCTGATTTGCCGGTGCGATCACTACGAATAGCAAACATGGATAAGCATATTTTTCGTATCCGAATGAAATGCCGTGGCCGATTTACACTACTCAGATGACCGCTTTTGCGTAATTGCGCAAGGCCACCTAAAGGCACAGGTTGACCGATTCGTTGAGGCAAGGATTCTTCCAACAGCCCGGTTTTCAATTGCGAGAAAATATGAAATACGTACCCCTCCTGGTGTTCACTGTCACCACCTTCTTGACCGCCGGATGCAATCAAGCAGAACTGGAGCGTCTAGCGGCGCTTGCAGAACGAGAAAAGACAGATGCCGCGTTGGCACGCGTCGAAATGTTGGACGCACCGAAACAAGCGAAAGAAGCTTCTGATGAAGCGAAATACAAATTAAACGAAGCCGCTGTTGTTTGCGATCGTGCTGCAGCGATGAAACGCGAGGCTGTCAAAGCCCGTGAAGCAGCAGAGCAAAAAGCCGCTATCGCGTTGCAGGATTTGGACGAGGCGAAACGACTGCAAGAACAGGCATTGCAGGCAAAACTCGCTGCCGACAAGACTTCTGCGGAAACAGAAAATGCGAT
>JARGNK010000018.1:0-42948 GCA_029213145.1 Rubripirellula sp.
GCCGTCATGCTACCCGTCAGCAACACGTCACCAGCGTCAGCCCCCGTTGCCAGGGTAATGTCACTGCCTGCGGCGGTTGTTTCCAAACTGCCTGCCGATGTAATTTCAATTCCGCCCGTGCCATCTGCACCGGCCGACAACTCGATCAAGTTCGACGCCAGCACGCTCGCGTGAATCAAAATATCGTCATCTGATCGCAACGTGACCGAGGTGGGATCGATCTCCGCATTCACCGTAATATTGTCGGTCGCAAGCAGAACGATCGCACCCGAACCGGTCAGCTTGGCATTCACTTCTATCCCACCGGTGGCCGACAGAGTCGTGTCGCCCGTCACATCAACCGTGCCATTCGACCGCATATCGCCAGCACTCGACAAGGCAAGTCCATCGCCAGTTGTGCTTGGACCAGCCACCGTCATCGAACTATCTTCGCTGATCGTGACGACACCTGCAGAAGTAAAAATCAGACTGCCAAAGTTCGTTGCGTTTCCGGCATTGTCGCCCAGCGTAATACTCGAGGCAGACAACGTCGCCAGCTGATTGACGGAAATGTTACCCGAAGTACCGTCGCTCAAATCGCCCGTCGCTGTTACTGACAAGTAATCACTGCTCAGTGTTCCTTCCAAGGCGACCGAACCGATTTCACTGAACAACGTTACTTGGTCGACAGAAAGCAGGTTTGAACTATCTGCCAGCAGCAGATCACCACTGGCAACCCCCAGGGTTTGCAGCAAAATTTCACCCTGAGCCATTGCTGCAGAGGTATCGATTTCCCCTGCCACTTCCAGCGATCCACTGCTGACTAATTTGACGCCGCCACCCGCAGTTTGAATTCGATTCACTGCGTGAATTCCATCCTCGGCAAAAACCTCTACTCCGCCGTTGCTTGTTCTGACGACCTCATCGGCAAGGTGATCAGACGACGCTAGTCGGATTGAGTCTTGCTCACGGACTCGGATGTCACCTTGACTTGGCCCCTCGACGCTCGCTTCCAAGTCATTCACGTTGGTCGCCAAGTCGATTGCATACGTTCCGTCCGCCAACGCATTCCCCGCGGTGATCGATAAGTCATCCGACACGATCAATGAATTCGCATCTACATTCAGAACATCATCGGCTGCGATCAAGGTGACATCACCTGTCCCAGCGAGAATCTGCCCGAGTGTCAAATCACCGACGTCATTCTGCAAAACGATATCGCCGTCTGCACTGGATGTGTTTCCGTTCAGCTCAGCCATTACGACGACGTCGAGTGGGTTCAACTCTGTGCCGATTTGAACGGCCTGTAAAAAAGCTTTGTCAGCCCGCAGATTTGCTGCTGCATTACCGTCACCGTCGACGATTTCTTTTCCCGCGGTCAACCGAACCACTGCACCTGTGGCATCAATTGCCTGTTGCGAAAGTACGATCGCCCCCGCTGCCGTGAGTGTGGCGTCGAAACCGGCGGTTGTGATCGACTGAACAGCTAAATCGCCTGCTGCGTCGTGGATCTTCAATGCACCATCAAGATAGACCTGTTCTAATGCTCGAAAGTCATTCGCTTGGTTTGACACGTCGAGTGAACTACTGCTGCTCACCTCTAGACGATCGATCAGCATGATGGAATTGGACGACTGGGTCGTCGGGCCAATCAAATCCTGATCAACTCCCATCACCACTTGTCCCGACGACGCATTCAAATTGCCGAAGGTTAGTTGCGACGCGTTGCGGAATACCATCGCAGTCGTATTCGCGAAACTGTGCAACGTTGATCCAGACGTATCAATGATGCCTCCCCCACCATCCATCGCGATCGTTGCTTGCCCCACCATCAAGACCGAGCCATCACCGACCAAGATCTCCGTTTCACCGTTCAATCGAATTTGACCGTCGAGGGCACCCGCTGTGGTATCAACGCTCGCCAAAAGATGAATTTGGTCAGCGGTAACTTCCAAATCACCCGACAAGACGACAGGACCTTGAAAAAGGACTTGATTCGCTGCAGTCACCCTCAATGTTTCAATCAAGCTGACGTGGTCAGCAAACACAACATCGGAGTCCGCGACTACCGCGAGATCACGCGAACCAATTTGACCTAGAACGGGTGAAGTGAATTGAACGCGCCCGGCTGACGTCACTAAAGTATCACCCGAGGGCAGCAGCAATTCACCGTCGAAAACGATATCGCCCACAATCGATGTTCGGACTTCACCTCCCATGAGTCGAATCTCATCGGCACCCAGTAGAACATCGCCGGAGGTGACAGAAACCGAATTCAACTCAATTTCTTGAGCATCGATCTGCAGGCCGTTGAGATCTGATAACAGCGGAAGTGAACTCGTTGAGCCCACAGCGGCCTGCAACGCAACCGCACCACCGATACCTGCTGAGCGAGCATCGATTCTCAACGTGTCACCGACGCCATCGGCACCGGCGATCACATTCAAAAACCGGACATCACCACCGTTCACTGACGCTTGACCATCGCCAGTATCAACCAGCACATCCCCATCCACCGTGACCGGGCCAGAAACCTGCAACAGACTTCCGCTAGTCAGTAGCCCTGCATGGGAAAGTTGTACTGCCGACCCTGACAATTCAATCATGCCACCTGTTGGCATCGCCGTCGTGTCGACCTGGCCGGACAACTGCAGCGCGCCACCACTGTCCAATGTCACTCCGCCGGTCAGAGCTTCGATTCGACTGTGAATTTCAATGTCACCATCGCTGCGAATGGTGACAGAATCGGCACTCACGTCTGAAGCAAGCACTGTCGCCTCAGTTACCTGCATTACTGACAGGTCGCCGTCCAGTTCCAACGACGAGGAGCCCAAAATGAAAACTCCGGCGGAGTGAACCGTCAAGTCATCGAGGTTTGCGCCACCTGAGTCGTTCGCTCCACCAAGTAAAAATCGATTGGATGCCAGCGTTCCCAAATCGATGGAAAGCCCATACCCAGGTGCCGTCGCCGTGCCGATCGCGTCAGAAAAATCGACGACACCCTCACCGAAAATCGCAACATCGCCACTGATCAAAAACCTCCCATCTAAATCCAAGATGCCGCGTGTGACATCGAACTGCGACAAGGATGCCGCATTGCCAAGTTGCAACTGACCGTCCAAATAAACACTTGCGTCAGCGAACGAAACGGGGTTCACGGTTGGTAGGAAACGAATGATCTCGGCATCGACTTCGATGAATGATGAGGCCGCGACAACGGCTGGATCGAACTCGCCAAAGTCCAATTCAACTTGGTCTGTCGCTCCACTGACCAATACCGAAACATCAATTCCCCGCGGCAGCTGCAAATTCAGAACATCATCGCCTTCACCCATCTCGAAGCGAATCTCGCTGACCGCGGCTCGATCAAGTGGATTTGTTTCGTTACCCAGACCCTCTGGGTGAAACTCAATTGGAATCGCACTGCCCGCTTCATCGCGCAGGCTCAAATCACCATCGGGTTCAATCTGCAATTGAACGACTTCTGCATCGGACGAACCAAAGACCAACAATTGTCCCAGCGGGTTCAACTCAGCAGTCGCGTTCAACACGAGGCGAGGTTCGAGTGGGACAATGCGCAAATCATTCGCTGAGCCGTTGGTCGAGCCATCGGAGTCGATCCATTTGGACGGACGTTGCCGCCCACGGCGCAGGAAGAATCGCTTGAAGCGACGACGATTCATAAGAAAAACTGAATACGAGGTGCAGATCCCGAGAGAAAGTCGAATTCTTCTATGTTAGTCGCCTGCCTGTGACTGTCAGTTCCACAATCAACGCGTTTCGCGAACTGGCACCTCGAATACCGTCAAAACAGGACAAATAGGCAATACTGGCTGCCTGGGCCGGTTGTAGGCCTCGATCGAACGGCATTCATGGGGGCATGGCTGCTTGTTCGATCCTCAGAAGAAGGTCCAGACCGCGCCATATTTGATCTCCCAAAGCTCCATGAGATTACCGTCACTCTCCCAAATGACTTGGATGCTGCTACTTAGCGGCGGACTCGCAACTGGATTGCTGGCAGAGGAGGGGACTCAGGAGACTCGCGAACCACTGTCGCTAGCCGGCCTCGTTCGCGATACACCCCCGGAAACCCAGCAATTCGAGTGGGTGCGAGCGTTAGAGCCGCAGAACGCGGATGGTGCGGATAGACGAGACGCAGAAGCAGAAGCAGAAGCAGAAGCAATCGCGGAGGCAGCAGAGGCAGAGGATGCTGCGGTGCTGCGTCAAAAGGAAATTTTTCGCGAACAAATCAGCGAATTGCAAACCCCAATTGATCAGATCGTTGTTTCGTCATATCTCTCGGATAAGCCAACACCGGAAGATCGGGCAAAGGAATTTCTGCAAACCAAACCTCCAATCGAAATTGGTGGAGCATCGATGGGGGCGATACTGCCAGATCGCTATCCGGTCATCATGTACCACCGCCCACTCTACTTCGAACAACCGAATCTTGAACGCTGTGGAAATACTTGTGGTTATTTTCAAAACGCCATTTCCTCTGCGCTCTTCTTCTCGGACACAGTAATTTTGCCGTGTCGAATCTGGCAGCACGGTAAGTACCCCTGCGTACAAGCGGGTGGCGATTGCCCAACCTGCCGCGAGATTTCTCGCTGTCAACACAAATCCCGTCTTTCTGTAAACCCAGCAAGCTGGGCTGCTAAAGCTGCCGCTGGAGCGGGCTTTAAGTTCTTGGCGCTCTAGCCTCGATAAGATCTAGCCTCTCTGCGGTCTAGCCTCTCTGCGACCACCGTCTGTGCGACTTCTGCCAATATCTGATGCCCTGTTCATCGTGGCCTCGGTTGAGGCTCCATCAGCAGGCCTCTGTGCAAATGAAATTTTGCTCCAACAAATGCGGATAGATTGTTCGCATTCCCCACAGTTTCTGAACAACGCAGTCGGTTCTCATTGTGGAAGCCAGCCTCCAGTGGAAGACGTCTTTCAGCTCAGGAAGGACGGAATTCCTGCACCCAAGGCCGATCCCCCCGAAATCGAGCGGGGAGCACCACCGGACAACCATGTAGCGAACATCACAGGTTTAGCGATTAGCCAAACTGTCCAGTGTTGCGAAACAGCAACACTTGTAGCGACAAATAAACAATGCAGGAAAACTGGCTAATTTTGCGGGGTGAAAGTTTCACGAAACATCCGTTTTTCCAGGGTTTCATCTACTTTTTTCTCAAGTCTTGCGTAACCTTAGATGCGGTCTCTACATCCGGGGCCGCGGGTTCGGTCTTTTGTTTTGCCAGACCCGATTGAGCTGTCTCTGAAATTGATCGCCTGAGATATGAACCGTCACACCATTTTTGGCTTTGCTAGTTTAGTCGCCGCAAGCGGGTTGTTAGTGTCCACTCCATTGTTTGGACAAGACGCCTGTTGCTTCGAGCCGACCTACCGATTGCGGTGCGAAACGGTGATGCAACCACAGACCGTCAAGCGGTTTCGGATTGCCTATGAAACTGATTATGTTCCCGAGGAAGTGACGAGTTATCGAAACGTCTTAAAGTCGAGAACAGAAGAGCGTCAGTACAAAGTCGCTAAGCCGATTGTTGAAACAAGCTATCGGGAAGAACGATACACCGTATGGAAGCCCGTGGTGGAAACGTCTTACCGAGACGAAACCGTCACACAAACTCGGTATGTCAATGAGACTGCTGAACGAGAAGAAACGGTCACGACCTACCGACCTGTCGTGGAAACCAAGTACTACCAACGTCAGTACACCGTTCAACGTCCTGTCGTCGAAACTCAGTACTACGATCAACAGTACACGGTACAGCGTCCGGTCACCGAAACTCAAATGCGAACGCAGCAGTACACGTCGATGCGACCGGTCACGACGATGCAAAATCAAGTTGTGGATACTGGTGGATACGTTACCCAACAGACCGTAACTCCCGGCCAGGTGCAATATGGATTGCAATGGCAGCGCAGCCCAGGCCTATTCGGTGCGTTCCGTCCGCAACTTTATTGGACCCCGCAGGTATCACCCGCAACAGTCCAAACCCAACTCGCTTACCGACCAAATTACATCTCGCAACAGATCGCGCAGACCTCTTATGTTCCAGAAACTCAACAGGTGCAGGTGCCTGTTCAGGTTCAGCGGATGCAAACGGAGGTCGTCACGCAACGGGTGCCCGTTCAAGTTCAGCGAATGCAGTCGGAAAAAATGACGCACACCGTTCCAGTACAAACGACTCGAATGGTCCCCACAACCGAAGTTCGCAAAGTTCCCTACGTCGTGCAACGGCCCGTGACTGAGACACTGACACGTAAAGTCCCTGTTCAGCAACAACGCTGGGTACAAGAAGAGCGAGTTCGAAAGGTCCCCGTCCAAAACACTCGCGTCGTGTACGAAACCCGCAAGCAACCTGTGCAAGTTCAGTACTACGAGCGAGAGGAGGTCAAACGAACCGTCATGCGACCGGTCACCCGACAGGTTTATGTTCCTTATACAGAAACACAAATGGTCCCTCGTCAGGTTGTCGAACGGGTACCACTGTCCTACTACGACCCTTTTAGTCCAGCCATCGTCAGCGGCTATTCCTCGTTCTCCACACCGACCGAGAGCAGTTCAACCCTCAACAGCACCATCGTGACCCAACCACAGGGCGGTGGTGACACCGAGCGAACGAGAGTGGAAAAGGTCGAAATCGATCCGCCGGAACCACAACCAGATCCGAAAACCAACGACGGCGATGCCGAGGACGTCGATACAGACGACGACACCACCGGCAGCACCGCCGACCCGACCGTCGAAGAATTGCTGCCGCCGTCTCAGGGCGTCGATGCCTGAATGTGTCAGGCAGGTCATTTCCTTGATTCGGCTCGTCACTTGAGGGACGAGAAAGCCAAGTCATCGTCAAATGCGACGGCATTGCGAAATGTGCCTTGCTGTCTGACGAATACGAATCGCTTGCTGCCGATTTCATGATCCCAACGAATGGATTGGCGATCCTCCGTCTGTGATCGTTGTTGGACTTCCAAAGGCCGTCGTAAAGCCTGCATCGATATCGAGACCCATCAGCGACAATATCGTCGCGAAGAGGTCAGCTACGGTGTGGGTTTCGCCGACACGTTTTCGGCCATCCTCACTAGTTTGCCCAATCACTTTTCCGCCGAGATCGCGTCCCGCCAAGACGACGGGCGTCACCTCGGGAAAATGATCTCGCCCACCAGCCGCGTTGACACTCGGCGTTCGACCGAACTCCCCCATCCAGACGATGAGCGTGTCATCCCAGAGACCAGACGATTGCAAATCGTCCAACAGCGCTACCCAAGGCCGCTCTAACTGCTGACAAAGAACCTCCGTTCGACGCTGGTTGTCGACATGGGTGTCCCATCCACCAAGCTGGGCCTCAACAAACGGCACCCCCAAGTTAAGCAAACGCCAAGCCGCTAAGAGTCGTTGACCAAACAGCTGATTTCCGTATCGTTCCCGACGACTGGGTAAAGCAGACTCGAGTTTCAAGGCATCGGGAAAACCTGTTCCCAACAATTGTCTCACCGATTGAATCTGTGAACTCCTTTGGGCGACGATCGCCAACCCATCGGCCCGAGTGCCCTGTTGATCGCGGTAACGTTCATTCATGGCAGCCAACAAATCGAGCGAAGAACGCTTTTGAGCAATTTTATCCAACTGACCTCGCGCAGCGGACAGATCTTCGATCACAAAAGGCCCGTCTTCATTGTCCAAGAAAGCGGGACCAAATCCCCGTCCCCCTAGTGTCACATAACGAGGAAAACCAGGATCAGCACTCCAGTGAGAAACCATTGAACCGACCGACGGGCGTGGAAAGGATGGCAGAGGAGAGAACCCGGTGTGCATCAACTCCGTCGCGCGATTGTGTTCACCTTCACCACTGCCAATGGATCGCAAGACGCACAATTGATCAGCGCGTTCCGCCAATCGAGGCAGTGTCTCTGAAAATCGAACCCCATCAATGCAAGTCGCGATTGAACCACGAGCACCTGTTGGTTTTGGATCGAATGTATCCTGCTGACTCGGACCACCTTCCATCCACAGCACTAAGCAGCGGCGGAATGGGCCTGCCGATGCCGAACGTTCGAACGCGTGGCAAAGCCGGTGACAAAATACAGATCCAAATCCGGTGGCGACTCCATGCTGCAGGAATGACCTACGCCGTATTGTGTTCATCGATTTACTTTCGCCTCTCCAGACTTCGCTAAAACGTGAATTGTTTTCCGAGAGTACTGCAACTCGATAAGGTAGATGCCGACCAAGTTAAAATCCAAACCATAAATCCACCCTCATGCCAAACAACATTCATCTCAGTCATTGGCAACAAATTCGTTGCAATGAACCAGCGCAAAAAGGATTTCTTGGGAACTGTGGCTTTTCGCCATCGCGATTTCCTCATCGGTGGGCCCCCGCGCAAGCGTTGCCAGGTAAATCTGCCGCAAACCGCGTAGCGGCGGTGGAACCTCACCCGCCAATTGGTTGATTAAAGATTGGGTTGTGGCGGACCAGTCATACGGATCATTATCAGTTTGCGAAGCCTGTGTGCGCCCCATCAATCGAACAGCTTGCTCGGCCACTTGTGCCTGGGAGGGGAGGGGACGATCAAGGACTTGGGCGACCGACGTCAACCACTGTTCTGGCAACTGTTGCCGAATCGTGCGTGCCGCGAAAAATGCCTCTAATTTCTTGCCAACGACTTCACCTCCAGCAACTGATTGCCGTTGATAGGCCTGCGACGAACAAATTTTTCGAATCAGAACACGCAATGGATAATCGTTGTCGCGAAGATCAGTGGCCAATGCTTCTAACAAATCCGGCACTTTCCCAGGATTTTCTCGACTCCAGCCATCGACTGGGTTGACCAATCCGCGTCCCATCAACCAGTACCATGTTCGATTCACCATCGCTCGCGAGAACGGCTTGGATCGTACCACCATCCATGCCAACTCCCGCCGCCAAGCCGCGGTGTAAGGTCTTCGCCCGGTCAAAAAAACGGGTTTTTCGGCTGGCTCATTAATACCACGATCCTCGATCAGCACACCACCAGCCACTTCACGGAAGACCAACGGTTCAAAGAAACGTTTCATTCCGTTGTAGTCGCTGTTGGTCCAACGATCATGGGGGTGGTCATGACACTGAGCGCAATCAAGTTGAACCGATAAGAATGTGCGAGACAGCCGCATCACGGGATCATCACGACTTGCCAACACAAAGTTCGCTGGACCGTTCAACGACGTGACCCCCTGCGCGGCAATCAAATCAAAGGCGACTTGGTTGAGTGGTACTTGATCCGCCAAGCTTGATGCCAGCCATTGACGCAGCACCTCTCTTTCAACACCGCGGCGCGGGGACCGCCCCACCAGCATCGTGGTCCAAAGCTGGGACCAAAATTGCGAATGTTCGTTTCTGGCGAGGTATTGATCAATCGCTCCGATGCGATCGGGATCATCCAAGAATGCCTTTAACTCAGTCACGCTTGGCACGCGACCGATCAAATCCAACGACAGTCTCCGCAAAAATGTGGCGTCATCACAACGAGGTAATGGAGTAATCCCGACCTGCTGATGAACCTCGTTAAGCAGAGAATCAATCATCGGATCGGTGGCATACACCTCCGATCGGAAGGGGAGTATGCAGATCAATCCAATCAGACAAAATCGCTTAAAAATCATCGTCGGTCGATTCACCGCGGACACGTTCAGCTTGAGCGACCAGATGTCGAACCGTCTCACGGCGTTCCGCCCTCACACGCAACTTTCCCTCCGCGACGTCCTCCAACAAATCGTCTTGCAATAACTGGACTGGATCAGATCGATGCTGTTGGGCGTACCGGCGGATTTCATTCGTCAGAAAATAGGGGGCCGCCTCGCCTAGTTCCTCCAGCAAAGCAGCACCAGCCTTTTCCTTCAGCAATCTCTCCAAGTTTCGCGTATAACGCCGAACTCGACGACACTGTTTCAATAACTCGCGGGCTCTATCGCTTGCAGCCAGCTCTTGCCCCTCATCAATCTTCCACTTGCCATCTTGCTCTGTGATTAAATCTTGCAACAACGCCCGCATGACTTGACCTGCATTTGCTTCCGAATACGGCACTTGAAGAGCCAATGCGACAGCCAAGGGCTGTTGACGCATTTTGTCGGCAAGATCCCGCGTGAGAGGGTCGTCGCTCTCCAACCGTTCGGCCATCGCCGTCAATGATTCACCAACACGCGGAAGAATTTTCTCGACTCGATCCACGCCCGCAAAAAACTTCTGCATCTGCTTCCAAGCCTCGTCGTTGCTGAACTCCCAACCAGCAGGAGTATCCAGCGACATCGCCTCAAAGTGCTCATGCAGTCGCTCGACGGCTATCGGAACACTTTGGATGTCTTTCGAGATTTCCAAGGCCAGTAGTCTCGCCATCAAGGGGTTTCGCAAATAGCGAATCAATTGCTGATTGCGTTGCCCGTCTGTTCCATATTCGTTTGCAAGGTGAGGAAGGTCCTGTTGCAAACGCCGCCCCAGATCGTCAGTCATTTCCAAACGCTCGACCTGTTGCTTTGCCTCCTGTCGGCGAGACTCAACCATTTGCAATGTTCCATCTGCCTGCTCGACCAACAGATCACCAAGGGCCTTCAACAAATATTTTGCGATCGCATCATCACCACCGACGACACTCATCCTCACGGTAATGGCTGCCTGCGGATCCTCAAATAAGCGTTTGAATAAGCCAGCCGCTTCGGAGGAAGTTTCCAGATCAGCCGCCAGCTTGACCATTTCGCCTTGGATTTCGGCCATACTTTTTTCCAAGCGAGCGCACCGAGCAATCCATCGCTGCTTCATTTCCTCATTTTGAATGATCAAATGGCCTTGATCATCACGCTCCAAAAATTGCTCTATAAACGCCGATGCTGCTTCCAAACGTGCTTCATTACGAGCCTGCTCAGTCAAAGTACTCATGTGCCCGGCCAACGCTATTTTCCCACTTGGTTGCCGTACCAGCCTCGCCAATCGTTCGGTGGTCGAATCAGCAACATCCAGTCTTGAGAAGAGAGACTGCAGCCGTTCATCCGTGACGGGATCGATCACTTGCAATGGCGATGGTTCATCACGACCCGATTCTTGGCCGCGCGCGTGGGGCACTTGAATACAACATGCGGCAGCCACTTCAAGCACAATCAGCATCAATGGAATATTTTTCATCAGTGATTTCCGCTAAACGGTTTCTACAGCGAAGGAACAATCAAGCGGGATCGCCTTCGGTTGCCGCCGCCTAAAGAACGTGTAATCAGAATGTTCCCGACGTCGGTGGTAATACCCCACATCAAAACGATCACATTCGAACAATCGCATTTCCTCTGCCTTGGCATCGCTAATTCTAACTAACCGATGCGGCAAATGGCTTCTTTCCGATCGCTCGAGCAGATTAGTGATCAAGCGAAGATGACCATCTTGATCCGCCGCCAAACAAACAACATCGCCCCCATCAACCCCAGCATGCCGATACACAGCCACAGCAACATCGACCCCATAAACAACAGATTACTGGCCAGCCAACCATTATAAAGTTGGTCCCAACGAACGAGGGTCAACACAGTACCGGCACAAAGGTAGGGTCCGTACGGTGTATAGGTATCGCGGGTGATTAGATACCGCACCAGAACACTCGCGATCGCGGCAAAAGGTGACAAAAAGAACGCCACCAGAGCAGCCTGCCATCCGATCATCGCGCCGATCATGGCCATCAACGTCACATCACCGAACCCCATTGCTTCCACGTTCAGGGCCCACGTTGCAACAATGCGAATCGCCCAAATCACACCGCCGCCAACTGCCAACCCAACGAGCGATGTCAAAAGCCCCTGCCAATGCGTTCCCCCCAACATCCAGACGCACGTAATACCAACGATCCCAAGCAGCCAGATAGCGACAAGCACTTTCCAAAAACCGTAATGAAACAATCCGTCAACAAAATGTTTCAACGCGCGGCGAAGTCCACGCCGCCTAAAAATCACTGCGCTCCAACGTCGATCAGCTAATGCAAAACACCAAACTGACCAAATCAACAGAGCGATGCTGATGCCCTGCTCGTTCGCTATATTGACCGACGTAAACCAAGGTGAATCATACGTGGTTGAAGCCACTGCAGTGGCGAATCGGGCGACTGGCAAGGCAGTCGGCAGGAATATCGGAATCCCAATCGCCGCAATGACGACCGCAATAATCGTGCCCGGTATCGTGATAATGTCGGGGATGGTCCGCTCGTCGAAGTCGACAAACGTCGCAGCAACCATCAAAACCACCAAGATTGCGTGAACAAAAAACATTGTGGTGAGCATCGGCTCCACGATCGGCAAGAATGCCGGAATTCGCAATGTTGCCGGCAACTGCCCGCCGGTTTGTGTTTCGAATTGATAGAGCCACATCAATCCAAGTGCCGTACCGATTTCGATCAGCAGCGGCCGAATCCAGAATCCGCTCCCGTGGATCGACGCTTCACGTCTCAACGTGAACCAGCCTAAAACCGGTATCCGATCGAACCAGCGGCGCGAAGGAGCGTCCGCGGCCGACGGCCCCCAGGGAGAAATCGGTCGGGGATTAAAATAGGCAAACCGATAGATCACTAGATTCGCCAAGCCACCACCCAGCAGGCCAACAAAACCCACGAGCAGGTACCGAAGCCCCAGCGGCAGTCCGATCCAGAACTCAGTCACATTTGGTCCGCGGTTAGGAGACGCTCGAAAACCAGAGTTTAGCGGACCAACGCTCCGCTGAGTACGGAAGTGGCTCTCCAAAATCAACACCACCTCGGAAGTCGCCCACCAGGCCCCTGGATAAGCGGTGATTCGATTGACGGAAGGGGGCGGCCACATTAAGCTAAATTAGTGTCGTTGATTCCGCTTTTAGGGGATTTCCCGACGCTCCCGCCTGCCCACTCTGGGGCTACCTCCGTCGGCCCAGCCCGCTGATGTTGGATTGGCTAATCGATGCTGGCTTGATGTTATCTTCCGCGACCAATTTTCGAAGGAAGCTTGCGAGCAACTGCGAAATTGCTGCATCCATACCAAGCAACTGCATCCATACCAAGCAACTGGCAACACCAAACGCCAGCACAGCTCCCAGCCCTGCTTTCCTATCGTAGCCCTTCAACGATCGTCTCCCTTTCAAGAGCTTTGATCCGTGCACGCCAAGAACGCCTTCTTTTTCGCCGCACTCGTCTCATCGATTCTCTGTTTGCCACTGCTTGCTGATGAAGCGTCGGGCAAGGCGGAAACGCCTGGGGAGGCGATAAGCTTCGTGAAGGAAATTGAGCCGATATTCAGCCAACACTGCTACGGCTGCCACCAGGGAGCCAAGCAGCTTGGTTCCTATTTGATGACCGACTTTGATGCGTTGCTGCTCGGTGGCGAAACGGGCGAAGCTGCGATCGTCCCGGGTAAGCCCGATGAAAGTCACTTGGTTTCGCAAATCACCCCGATTGATGGCCATGCCGAAATGCCGGACGAACCATTTCCGGCACTCAGCAAGGTGGAAGTGGACCTGATTCGTCAATGGATCACGGAAGGTGCAAAGAATGACTCCACAAATGTTGGTACAGCGACTTACGATGCAGAACACCCACCGGTTTATTCAGGACAGCCATCGATCCCTTCGATCGATATATCACCGAATGGATCCGTATTGGCAGTCGCCGGACTACATGAGGTCCTGTTGCTCGATGCCAAGACAGGAGAACGCAAGAGTCGCTTGATCGGCATGAGCCCGCGAATCAACGCCGTTCGCTTTAGTCCTGACGGAAACCGCTTGGCTGCTGTCGGCGGAACCCCGGGGGTCCGCGGGGAACTGCAGATTTGGGATTTGGAATCGAATGAACTGACCCTCTCTCGATCAGTCACTTATGACACGCTTTGCGGAGCAAGCTGGTCGCCAGATGGCAGCAAATTAGCATTCGGTGCAACTGACAATGTCGTTCGAGCGATCGACACTAATTCTGGGGAGCAAGTGCTCTACCAAGGCGCGCACGATGATTGGGTTCGAGATACAACTTTCACACCGGATGGAAAGCATGTGATTTCTATCGCTCGCGATATGTCGTGCAAATTGACAGAGGTGGAAACTGAACGGTTCATTGACAACATCACGTCGATTACTCCGGGCGCGCTGTCAGGCGGATTGAGCAGTGTGGTAACACACCCCAAACGGAATGAAATCTTCGTCGGAGGAGCCGATGGGGTCGCCAAGGTTTACCGCGTCTTTCGCGAAACGGCTCGTAAGATCGGAGACGACGCCAACTTGGTCCGTAAGATGCCAAAATTACCTGGCCGCATTTTCAACGTTGCCATCAGTCGAGATGCCACCCGCTTGGCCGCTGCGTCAACACTCAATGGCAAAAGTGAAGTGCGTGTCTGGAACTATGACTTCACGAGTGAATTATCGCCCGAACTGAAAGCAATCCTTGCGAAACGCGTGGCCGATCGAAACGCCGATGAGAAGAAGAAAGCCGAACAATACCGAAATTCCAAAATCACCGAAATTTACAGCCAGGCGATCGAGGGAGCCGCCGCGTATGCAATCACATTCGCTGGCGAGAACGAGTTAGTGGTGGCAGCGGCTGACGGCAAAGTTCGCCGTTTCGATGCAACGGGTGAACTCGTCGGCGAGTTCTCGGTCATCGACGTGTCTGCTGATGCCACGATCGCCGCTCAACCGTTTGATGCCCGGAGCTGGAATGAAGTCCTAAGCCAGCGAATCGAGAGTGCCGCAACTGAAAACGCCCCACCCGTCGAACAAGTCAAGGCGATCGTTGCCCAACCCAACATCATCGAACTCAACTCGCCGTACGCTTATTCACAGCTGGTGATTACTGCCGAAATGAACGATGGATCCACCAGCGACATCACACGGCTATGCGAAATCGATGTTCCCGAATTTGCCACGTTGTCGCCCAACGGCTTAATCCGCCCAACAGCCGACGGGGATGGAATGGTTTCGGTAAGTTTCGGAAACCAGACAACCGCAATCAAAATCACAGCCTCCTCTGCCTCACCAACGAACGCTGAGCATGGAGCCGTCGACTACATCCGCGATGTAACGCCAGTGCTGAGCCGACTTGGCTGCAACGCGGGAACCTGCCACGGCGCCCAAAAAGGTAAAAACGGATTCCGCCTCTCACTTCGTGGCTACGATCCAGTCTTTGACATCCGCGCCTTAACGGATGACTTGGCCGCCAGAAGAATCAGCGCCTCGGCTCCTGAAGAATCGTTGATGCTTCGCAAGCCACTCGGTTTGACGCCACACCAGGGCGGCGTGCTGATGAGTGCCGGCGATCCGAACCACACGATTCTTCGCCGCTGGATCTCCGACGGCAGCAAAGTCAATCTCAACGCTCCCCGCGTCACCGGCGTAAAAATCTTTCCCAACAATCCAGTTGTGCAACAAATCGGTTCGAAGCAACAGGTACGTGTGGTTGCCTACTACAACGATGGATCAAGCCGCGACGTCACACCGGAAGCATTTATCGAAACGAGCGACAAGGAAGTGGCAAGTGGTGATGCCACGGGATTACTGACAGCAGTACGCCGAGGCGAAGCTGCGATTTTGGCTCGTTTCGAGGGTGCTTATGCCGCGACAACGCTGACCGTGATGGGTGACCGTTCAAGTTATCAAAAGCCTGCAGTCGAAACATGGAGCCGCATTGATGAACTCGTTGCTGAGAAGTGGGATCGCGTCAAAGTCGTACCAAGTGAATTATGTGACGATGCAACGTTCCTCCGCCGTGTTCACCTCGACCTGACCGGCTTGCCGCCAAGCAGCGATCAAGTGCGAGAGTTTTTGGCGGATGCCACCCCGACCCGAATCAAACGTTCGCGAATCGTCGATACATTAATTGGCAGCGAAGCCTACATTGAATACTGGACAAACAAATGGGCAGACCTACTGCAGGTCAACCGCAAGTTCTTGGGTGTAGAAGGCAGCACGGCTTTCCGTGATTGGATCCGTAAATCAGTCTCTGAAAATCGACCTTATGATCAAATCGCCAGTCAAATCCTGACTGCCACCGGGTCAAATAAAGACAACCCACCAGCGTCCTATTTTAAAGTCCTCCGCACGCCCGAGGACACAATGGAAAATACCACTCACCTGTTCCTCGGCATTCGCTTCAACTGCAACAAGTGCCACGACCATCCCTTCGAAAGATGGACTCAGGATCAGTACTACGAGATGTCGGCTTACTTCGCACAACTCCAACTGGAAACCGACCCCGCCTCTGGAAAACGCAAAGTGGGAGGCACCGCTGTCGAGCAAGCAAAACCACTCTTTGAAAAAGTCGTCGACAAAAAGACCGGCGACATGATGCATCCTAAGACAAACGCCGCGGTCCCACCCGCATTCCCATTCGATGTCGATCACGAAGTCGCTCCAGAAGCCTCGCGACGCCAGCAATTGGCAGCTTGGATCACAGACGCAGACAACCCGTACTTCGCACGCAGTTACGTCAATCGATTATGGGCCTATCTGTTAGGTGTCGGACTCATCGAGCCGATTGATGACATTCGGGCAGGGAACCCACCAACGAATCCTGAACTGCTCGACTATCTAACGGACTCATTCGTCCAATCAGATTTCAACATCGCACAGATTCAACGCATGATCTGCAATAGTCGGACGTACCAGTTAAGCGTGGCGACCAACGACATGAACGCAGACGACAGCCTGAATTACTCACATGCTTTACCGCGACGTTTGCCTGCAGAAGTTATTTACGACGCGGTTCACGCACTCACCGGATCCCAAAGCCAAATCCCTGGGATGCCCAAGGGGACCCGAGCTGCGGCGCTAACCGATTCAGGCGTGCGGTTGGCAGACGGATTCCTGCAAAACCTCGGCCGTCCTGCCCGCGAGAGCGCTTGCGAATGCGAACGGTCCTCCGACCTGCAACTTGGCCCCGTGATGGCGTTGATCAGCGGTCCAACCATTGGAACCGCGATTTCCGATCCAAAAAATGAACTGGAAAAAATCACGGCTGAGTTTGCAGACGACAAGCAGTTGGCCGAGGAGATCTTCTTGCGAGCCCTTGGTCGCTTGCCCCGAGATCAAGAATTGGCCGCCTTTGAAAAAATGAAATCGATGATTCAAGAGAACCACCAACAGATGGTGGCAAATCTTGAAAAAGCAGAAGCGAACTGGAGCGAGCGTCGCGCTGAGCTGGAGAAAATGCGTGAACAGAAACTGGCCGAAATCGCAAAGCAAATCGAAGCCCGCACCCTGGAAATAAAGCCCGAGCGGGAAAAACTCGCACGGGAACGCGAACAGCGAATCAAGGCGGCCGAAAAAACTCTCGCCGACGCCAAGGCCAACCTCAATACGAAGCTAGATGCCATGAAAGTCGATCCGAACTGGGCTGAGTGGTTTCCACTCGCCGCCAGCTCAGCGACCGCCAGCACGAAAGCTGTATTGTCACCGCAATCGGATCGATCGATTATCGCTAGCGGCAATACCGACAAAGGGGTGTACACGATCACGGTCAATACAAACCTGCAAAACATCACCGGCTTCCGATTAGAAACGCTTGGCGATTCGAAGCTACCGTCCAACGGCCCTGGCTTAGCTGACAACGGCAACTTTGTCTTAACAGAGTTTGAAGTCTTTGCCGCTGACGCCAAAACACCGGACAAGTCGACGAAGCAAAAGATCGCAAGCGGAAAAGCCGATTTCACCCAGGCCAGTTTTAACGTCAACCAATCCTTCAATGGACAAACTGGAAATCAACAGGGATGGGCGGTATCAGGGGCGCTGGGGCTGACACACTGGGCAACGTTCAAGTTGGCCGCGCCTATTCAAAACGAATCGGGCACCACGCTGACATTCAAGATGCACCAAGTACACAATGCGGCAAAACACCGAATCGGTCGTTTTCGTATCAGCGCGACGACGACTGCCGGCGACATTCCCTTGGGACAACCCGAGTCCTTTGCCGCTTTGCTGGCAACGCCAACGGAAAATCGTTCCGAGGAAGCCAAGAAAGAATTCCTGGCCTATCTCGCGGTCATGGATCAAGACATCACCAAAGCAAATCAGGGGTTGGCCGCCAGCAAAGCCGCAGTACCACCCGATCCAACGCTGGTTGCCCTGGAGAAACGGAAGCAGCAGTTCTCCACGCCGACCCCCGATGACCCCGCGTTGGTACAACTGCGGGAAGATGCGAAACAGAGCACAAATCAACTCGCCAACATTCGCCTGACCGCTGCTGAAGACCTAACATGGGCATTAATCAATAGCCCCGCATTTTTGTTCAATCACTAAACTGCTCCCTCTATTTAAACGCACTCAACACCACCGCCAACGGAGATCTTGCGATGCTTTCCTTTAAGGGCTTCAAAGCCAAGGACCTTTGCGATTCGCACTTAGCCCCAACGCGAAGAACTTTCCTGCGCGTTGGTGGGGCAGGTGCCCTGGGCATGTCATTGCCCTCGCTATTGCAACTTCAACAAGCTTCGGCGGCCGAAAAATCGATCGTGGCAAACGCCAAAGGTGGGCCCGGCTGGGGAAAAGCGAAAAGCATCATCATGGTCTACCTACAGGGTGGACCAAGCCACTTGGATTTGTGGGACCCGAAAGAAAACGTTCCCGACAACGTAAAGAGTGTTTTCAACCCCATCAGTACAAAAATCCCGGGCATCAAGTTCACCGAAAACCTGCCTAAACTGGCTGACCTCAATGATCGGTTTTCGATGATCCGATCGATGTCTTATACGCCCAATGGTCTTTTCAACCACACTGCGGCGATCTACCAAATGATGACGGGCTACACGACCGACAAGGTCAGCCCGTCGGGGCAATTAGAACCGCCGTCGCCGAAGGATTTCCCAAATTTCGGCAGCAACTTGATCAAGATGCGACCGGTCGATGAACCGATGCTGCCATTTGTGATGCTGCCACGCCCGCTGCAAGAGTCAAACGTAGTTGGAAAAGGTGGCTCTGCAGGATTCCTCGGTAAATCATTCGATCCTTATACGTTGTACCCCACCGGGGACGACATGGACATGAACAAAATGAGTCGCATCAAGATCGATGATCTGAAATTGCGACCTGAGGTCTTCAGTGTGCGACTGCAGCGGCGAGCAAAACTCCGTGATCTTTTGAATCAGCAGATGCCTGACATTAACCGGGCCGTTGAATCCTACGAATTGGACGAGTACTACGACCGAGCCTTGTCATTGATCGTTTCGGGGCGGGCTCGCGAAGCATTCGATCTAGCCAGTGAATCCGAACAAACCCGCGATCTTTACGGCCGCAACACGTTTGGGCAGAGCTGCTTGCTGGCACGACGACTGGTCGAAGCCGGCACGAGAGTCGTCGAGGTCATTTGGCCCAAGGTCGCCAATAGCGACAATCATTCCTGGGATCACCACGTTGGCCTAAGCAAGCGGATGAAAGATCAATCAGGCCCGATGCTGGATAACGGCCTTTCGGGATTGATTCGCGATCTGGACGACCGCGGCATGCTTGAAGATACATTGGTCGTCTGCGTCGGCGAATTTGGCCGAAGCCCCCAGCGTGGTGTCAGCACCAGTGGCAACAACAATACCGATGACGGCCGTGATCATTGGCCATACTGTTACACCGCCGTCATGGCCGGTGCTGGAGTCCGGCGAGGTTACGTGCACGGCAAGAGTGACAAAACCGCATCTGCTCCGCTGGAGGACCCCGTCCATCCAAGCGAAGTATTGGCAACCATCTATCACAGCTTTGGGATTCACCCCGAAACGATCGTCTACAACCACCTGAACCAACCGCGTGAATTGGTCAAGGCGGCAGCGCTCACTCGACTACTGACCTAGGTTCCATCGCCGCGATTCACGGTGGTCAGATCACACCGCTCGGCAACAGGCATTCCTAAGCCAGCGAATAGAAATGGCGAAGCGAATTTAGGTTCGCAGCCCGGGATACCGTGTCTCGGGATACCGTGTCTCGGGATACCGTGTCTCGGGCTGGAGCGGCCACTCAGGGAAGCTGAAAGAGTCGTTTCGCATTGGCGGTGGTGACTTCTGCCAAGTGTTCGGCTGATACCCCTCGTGCCTCGGCAAGGCACCGCAGTGTGTGCTCAACTCGCGCTGGTTCATTTGGTCGGCGGCCCCGCAATGGCTCAGGACTGAGATAGGGTGCGTCGGTTTCTACCAGCAGACGATTTTCTGGCACAAATTGAGCAACTGCTCGCAGATCGTCACTTTTCTTGAAGGTGACCATCCCAGCAAAACTGATGTCCAATCCGAACTCCAAACACTGACGTGCCTGATCAAGGCTCCCGGTGAAGGAGTGCATCACACCGGGTGGAACGGTCGCTTGCTGACTTAGCTGGTTGATGATCAAATCACAACTCTCTCGCATGTGGATGACCATCGGCAAACCGGTTTCGCGACAAAGCTGCAGGTGCCGATCAAAGTAGTCATGCTGCATCTCGATTGGGGTATCGTCCCAATAACAATCAAGCCCTGTTTCGCCAATCCCGCGAACACCGGGGCAACCTGCCAACTGTTCGATCACGCCGAAATCTCCCTCGTCAGCTTCGGCAGCCGAATTGGGTTGAATCCCTACCACCGCATATAAGAAACCGGGAAAGGCAGCTGCCAAGTCACAAGCCCGACGGCTCGTGGCAACATCGATCCCAATCACATTAATGCCAACGACACCTGCGTCGCGGGCACGTTGAATCACTTCGTCGAGACAGTCATCAAACGCATCGACATTCAGATGTGCGTGCGTATCGAATAGCGAGAGTGTCAATATTGCGACCAGAAGAATCGAGTGAGATGGTAGAAAACCGGGGCGGCGAAACAAATATTGTCAATTTGGTCCAGGACTCCTGCGTGACCTTGAACCAACGTCCCTGTATCGGTGACGCCGCGATCCCGCTTGATGGCACTCATTGTCATCGAACCGGCAGTGGCCATTACCGTCAACACGGCTCCCAGGATCCCCGCTTCCCAAGGATGGAATGGCGTCGCCCAATACAGAGCAGCAGCAACTAAACCAGTCGTCACCATTGACCCCAGAAATCCCTCCCAGGTTCTCGAGGCATTGATTTTCTCAGCAATCACATGACGCCCGGCCAATTTGCTCCAGACGCGTTCAAACACCGAAGACAATTGAGAAATCAGGACAAGAAAGATCAGTAAGCTAACGGGACTGCCCGTCCATTCGGCACCTGCCGTTTGCGTCAGTTGCAAATCGAGCAACGCGGGTGCGTAGCTGAGCGAGTAAACACAAATCAATAATCCGGACTGGATTTTTGCGCTCCGTTCGAGAAATCGTTTGTAGTCACCCGCGATTGCCGCCCGCGCGGGGATAAACAAACTCGCATAGACCGGGATCATGATGCTGTAGAAATTGTAGTAGTCAATTCCCGCAGATCCGCCAAGCGACTCCGGTGGATTACTCCCCAGCCCAATCAGAATGTACTGCAGTGGTGTAAAGATAAAGAACACCCAAAACAGCGTTCGATGATCACCCCGCCGAGTGGGAGTCATGGTGATGAATTCGCGGAGGGCCCAAAAGGAGATGAACCCGAACAACACCACCACACCAATTCGTCCCAGCAAGAATCCAACCGCGAAAATCACGGCCATGATCCACCAGACCTGCAACTTCTGATTAAAGCGACGAACAATCGCCGATTCGACTCCCACCTTCTCGCGGCGTGTCAACACCAGCCCTACGATACTGGCGATAGTGAGTGATCCTAAAATGACCGCCAACAAGATGTAGGTGCGTAAGTCATGCGTGCTGCCTTGGGCAATAAGCCCAGCCAACCCGATGCCGCTACCTACGTCAGAAGCCTGCCACAACATTCCTATTGGCCCAACCGTTGAACGACTGCAGATCCCATTGCCTCAGTTCCGACTGAATCTGTTCCGCGAGCGAGATCAGCCGTCCGCAGTCCGTCGGCCAACACCTGTTCGACGGCAGTTTCCACCGCGTCGGCTTCCTCGGTAAGCGACAATGAGTGCCGCAGCAACATCGCAGCGGCTAGAACGGTCGCGAGTGGATTCGCGATGCCCTGACCAGCGATATCGGGCGCTGACCCGTGGATCGGCTCATACAGTCCCGGTCCTCCTTCGCCCAACGAAGCGCTCGGAAGCATTCCAAGTGAACCAGGCAACATCGAGGCTTCATCGGTCAAGATGTCGCCGAACATGTTTCCCGTAACCACCACATCAAAATCGCGAGGTCGGTTAATCAGATGCATCGCCATCGCATCGACCAAGACAACATCGTATTGAACCTCTGGAAACTCTTCGGCCATTACTTGCGCCGCTACACGCCGCCAGAGCCGACTGGGTTCCAACACATTAGCTTTGTCGACGCTCGTCAGGCGATTGTCACGACCCTGCGCCGCCTTCGCTGCTAAGCGAACAATCCGCTTGACTTCGCCAGCGGTGTAAATCATCGATTGGTAACCCGATTCGTCGTCTCCGCTGCCGCCACTTCCGGATTCACCAAAATAGATGCCTCCGGTCAGTTCGCGAAGAAACAAGATATCGGTGCCTTCGATGATTTCGCGGCGTAATGGGGAGGAGTCAATTAACTGGTCGAACAAGCGGATCGGTCGCAAATTGGCGAACAGCCCCAGTTCCTTACGGATTTTTAACAACCCAGCCTCTGGGCGGGTCTTGGCGGAGGGATCATCCCATTTGGGACCACCGACCGCACCAAGCAAGATCGCGTCGCTAGCACGGCAGGCGTCAACCGTCTCCTGGGGCAATGGATCGCCACTGCGGTCGATTGAAATGCCGCCGATCAGGTGGCTACTGAACGAAAAGCTGTGTTGAAACCGCGTCGCAACGGCCTCCAAGACTCGGACGGCTTGGTCAACGATTTCCGGCCCGATGCCGTCACCCGGCAAGAGAACAATATTGGCTTTCAAGATTCAATTTGGGGAGAAGGGGGAAAGGGAACTAGCTACCGTGCACCGAACACTTTAGCGGAAGCCCGGCAACCCGAGTATTGGTGGAGTTTAGATACGACTGTTACGATCCGTTTATTTGGACGACCAGCCCTCCTCACTGCTCGCAGCTTGCTTTTCGCAAGCGATCCGAATCAGTTCCCATCGCATGGTTTATCGGCAAAGCGGCGTCGATCGACAAAGCGGCGTCGATTCTGACTAAGCCAACTTTGGCACCCCCGCTGTGGAAACTATCGATGTTGAAATTCACCGCCAATACGATGACCCCTCCAGCAGCCGTGTTAGCGCCGAATCCACCGATCGCCATCGACACGCGAGTCCTGCATATCGTCAATGGCGAGCATTTTTCGGGTACCGAACGCGTCCAATCGCATCTGGGCCGCTGCTTGCCGAAATTTGGCATTCAAGCTGATTTTGCGTGCCTGAAACCTGGCAAATTCGCTGCCATGGTTGAAGACAACGATGGTCAATGGGGAATCGCACACGACGCTTCCATGACAAATCGAATCGACCTTCGGCCAGTGAAGCAGGTGCGAAATCTGGCCCGGGAACACAACTATCAATTGTTCCACGCACACACGCCCCGGGCTGCAATGATCACCGCTGTTGCGTCGACCCTCAGCGGAATTCCCTGGATCTACCACGTTCACAGTCCCGCCTCACGTGACTCACTCAGCAAGATCACGAATCAGGTCAACGCATGGATTGAGAAACGGTCACTGCGTGGTGCCTCGCACCTGATAACCGTCTCGGAAAGCCTCCGTTTGGATTGTGTTGTCAAGGGAGTTAGTGAGGACCGAGTCACCGTCGTGCACAATGGCGTTCCCGAAATCCGCCCAACTCGCTCAACAACGCCGCAACCTGGTGGCAAATGGACCATCGGCATCGTGGCGTTGATGAGACCTCGCAAAGGCCTCGAAGTACTGCTAGATGCACTTACAAAACTTAAAGGCCGGGGGATTGATGTTCGATTGCGATGCATCGGCCCATTTGAAACAGAGCAATATCTTCAATCGATCGAAAATCATATCGAGCGACTGGGAATCGCCAACCAAGTCGAGATGATCGGGTTTACTGATGATGTGCCGAAGGCGTTATCACAACTTGACGCGATGGTCTTGCCTAGCCTGTGTGGCGAAGGGTTACCCATGGTGGTCTTGGAAGCCATGGCAGCCGCGCTCCCTGTGATTGCGACCCGGGTCGAAGGAACATCAGAAGCCATCACCCACGGAGTCGAAGGGCTGGTCGCCGAACCGAGCGATCCAGATTCGTTAGCGAATGAGATAGCGGCGTTGGTCGGTGGAAAGCACGACTGGCAGGCAATGGCGGAAGCAGCTTGTGACCGTCACCATCGCTGCTTCTCGGACCTGGCAATGTCAAGCGGAACCGCCGATGTCTACCGCAGCTTGCTCTCCGTAACTCGGCAGCGTTAGTTGCACCTCGAGTACAGTCATCTCAGACTCGGTGACAAGCCCTCACAACCACAGCACTTGGTGACCTGAAACCGCCGAATCGCTCTCTTCGTCAATCTTTTGCCCGATCTGTCGCCATCAGACCCGATCTGTCGCCATCAGATCAGATCCGGCGCCATCAGATCAGATCCGGCGCCATCAGATCTGTGGCCACAGTTGTTTCCTGCCTCAGATTGGGTGCTGGTACGAGCCACGACTCAACCAACGCCGCCAACATTTCACCAGCCGGCAGCATCTATTGAATTCACGTAATTTTACCGGGCGGCAAGACGCCTTCTCACGCCAGAGTTGGTAAACTGGGCGAACGTAAATCGCTCTCCCGTTTCGACTAATCCCACCTCTGGTTTGCCATGCTCACTCGGTCTTATGTGACATTCGCTCTGCTGTTGCTAATATCATCGTCATTGGTTCACGGTGACGACAAAAAACGCATCTTGATGCTTGCGGGAAACCCCTCGCACGGCTATGGGTCTCACGAACATTTCGCTGGATTAAAAGTTCTTGAGCAAGCAATCAATGAAGCCTCTGACCAAGTCGAAGTAACGACCGTAAAAGGCTGGCCCGCCGACGAATCGTTGGTCGAACGCGCCGATTCAATCGTGATCTATTGCGATGGCGGCGGACGACATCTGGCCATTCCACATCTGGATACGCTGAAAAACAAACTAGCGGAGGGCTGCGGTTTAGTCTGCATTCACTATGCAGTTGAAATGGTGCCAGGACCTCCTGGCGATGCCTGGGTCGAAATGCTCGGTGGTCACTTCGAAATCCACTGGAGCGTTAACCCTCACTGGGATGCCGATTTCAAATCGATGCCTGATCACCCGGTCACCAGCGGGGTCAAACCATTCGTCACCAATGACGAGTGGTACTTTCACATGCGATTCAAGGATTCGGACAAAGTGATCCCGATCCTAGCGGCGGTTGCGCCGGAATCGACGATGCGCCGCAAAGATGGACCGCACAGCGGTAACCCCGCCGTCCGCAAAAGTGTTGCTGCGGGCGAACCACAAACGGTGGCGTGGGCATACGAGCGTCCTGACGGTGGACGTTCGTTTGGCTTTACCGGCGGACACTACCATTGGAATTGGGGCAACAAAGATCAACTGCGAGTCATGACCAATGCGATCCGATGGACCGCTGGCGATGAGATTACCCCCGAGGGATCCAAACTCACCAACGAAATCGGCATGGAGCGATTGCTTGAAAACCAAGATTACGACCCGCCGAAGAATTTTAATAAAGAAGCGACGCAAGAAAAATTCAAACTGCAATCTTCCAAACACTTGCCGAAAGCAACTCGATTGGTCGCGGATTCGTCCACTGCAACCGATCAGCGAAGCGCCGAAAACGCAATTGTTGGTTTAGAAATCGCTGACGGGGTTGAAGTCACACTCTCCGCCAGCGAACCAGAACTGCGGAGCCTGACGAATCTCGACATTGATGATCGTGGTCGCGTATGGGTCTGCGATGTCATGAATTATCGCCACAACAACGGATCAAGACCGGAGGGTGATCGCATCTTGATTCTTGAAGATACAACCGGCGATGGGATCATGGATTCGGTCAAGACGTTCTATCAAGGCAAAGATATTGATTCGGCGATGGGTATTTGTGTGCTCGGGAATGAAGTCATCGTGACCGCCACCCCAACCGTCTGGAAATTCACCGATGAGGATGGCGATGATAAACCAGATCGCAAAGAGGCGATGTTTACCCAAACCGGCCAACCGCAACACGATCACTCTGCCCATTCGTTTTTGTTCGGTCCCGACGGAAAACTCTACTGGAACTTTGGGAACACGGGCAAACAAGTCAAAGATGCGAATGGCGATACCGTTGTCGATATTCACGGTCGCCCTGTCGTCGACAATGGCCAACCACTCTATGGCGGCATGCCATTTCGCTGTGATTTAGATGGCTCTAATTTCGAGGTGCTCGCACACAACTTTCGCAATAACTGGGAGACCGCCGTCGATTCCTTCGGCGCGTTATGGCAAAGCGATAACGACGACGATGGAAATCGCGGAACACGCATTAACTTTGTGATGGAGCACGGAAACTATGGATACCGGGACGAATTAACCGGAGCGGGATGGCGACAGTCGCGAATCACGATGGAGGACGAAATTCCCCATCAGCACTGGCATCTCAATGACCCCGGAGTAATTCCCAACATGCTGCAAACAGGCGCAGGGTCACCATCAGGAATCACGGTTTACGAAGGACGTTTGCTTCCCGAGAGATTTTGGGATCAAGTGATCCATTGCGATCCCGGTCCAAATGTCGTCCGAGCCTACCCGGCGGTCCCCGAGGGGGCAGGGTACCGGGCAACCATCGAACCTTTGATGACTGGCACGACCGATAAATGGTTTCGACCTGTGGACGTCTGCGTCGCTCCGGACGGGTCACTGTTTGTGACGGATTGGTACGATCCAGGCGTTGGAGGGCATCGTCAGGGCGACACGGATCGCGGGCGCTTATTCCGCATCGCCCCAGCAGGGACTCGATACACCGTTCCTAAATTTGATTACTCCACCGCTCGGGGCGCGGTGGAAGCTCTGCGAAACCCAAATCTTGCGGTTCGCTACAAGGCCTGGATGGCACTACACGCGATGGGAGAATCAGCCGAGGGCGAACTGCTGAAACTTTACGCTGACTCGAATCCCCGACTTCGTGCAAGGGCTCTCTGGTTGCTGGGCAAGATCGATGGCCGCGGGGAGCATTTCGTCGGAATGGCTTTAGACGACGAAGACGCCAACATTCGTTGCACCACAATCCGACTGGCGCGACAACTGGGCATGAAACCCTCCACCACGCTTGCAAAAGCGGCTCAAGATCCTTCACCTGCGGTCCGTCGCGAATTAGCAGTTGCCCTTCGCTATGACGATTCCGCGACGATGCCCGCCTGCTGGGCTGAACTGGCAAAACAATATGACGGAAAAGACCGCTGGTATCTTGAAGCGATTGGCTTAAGCAGTGACCTGCGTGCGAGTGAGTGCTTTGAGGCTTGGCTTGCCGCTGTCGGCGGCGACTGGAATACCGCAGCAGGACGCGACATCGTTTGGCGAATTCGCGCGCCCGCCGCAGCGGATGCAATGGTACAGATCATTGCCGATCCAAGCCTGAGCCTGGAAGACACGAATCGTTACTTTCGCAGCCTCGAATATCATCAACCGGCGGCGCGCAACGCCGCACTTAAGAAATTATTGGCGCTCTAAACAATGATTTCTCCCACCCACTTTCATTCGCACCCTATCCTGATTTCCCTGAACACTATGATTCGTTTTCTTTCTTGCCTCGGCCTGATCACGATTACGGCACACTGCATTTGGGCTGATGATTCACTACGTGCGAGGAACGATGCGATCATCGTTCGTGCCCTCGAACGAATGGACAATTACGATTACTCCCAAGACGCACATGTCCAACAAGCAATCTCGCGGCACCTAGGTCGACACGAGGGCACCGCAGAATACGTCGCCTTGGCAAGAAGGTTCCGGCCAGCCGACATGCAGGAAAAACTCACCGCTTTGATTTTTAGTGATGTTGGTGATTCGATCAAAGTTGATGCAGCGGGTCTGCTCGGCGACGCCGAAAATGGTCCGCAAACTATCCGTCAACTTCTAAAAAGTGAGTCCCAGGATCAGGCAGCCGAAACCGCCCGCGTGCTGGCACTACTTGGGAATGGCCGTGCGATCAGTATTCTCGGCGATGTCGCTCGGGACGGAGAACGACCCTATCAAGTCCGACGCCACGCAGTCGCAGGCTTGGCACGAAACCGCAACGGCGAGAAGGTGCTGATCCAGTTAGCGGAATCCAAAGAACTGACGGCAGATACCCGCTTACTCGCCGGCGGCTTGCTGGCTCGCAGTGGCGACAAGAACATCCGTGAATTGGCAGGCAAACTCCTCCCCCAGCCACAGCAAAAGAACCGGCAACCACTCGAACCGATCGACAAACTGGCCCAGCGACGTGGTGATGCGGCAGCAGGGATGCAATTGTTCCGTGGCACCGCGACCTGCGCGAATTGCCATATCGTCGATGGGTTTGGCAAAGAGGTTGGCCCCAACTTGTCGGAAATTGGGGGCAAGCTTTCCCGCGAAGCAATGCTCACCTCGATCCTCGACCCCAGCGCGGGAATCAGCCACAACTATGAAAACTATGTCGTGCTGACTGATGCGGGACAAGTCATCGTCGGACTGAAGATGTCCGAAACACCCAACGAAATTTTGATCAGAACGGCCGAAGCAGTCGATCACAAAATCCCACTCAATGAAATCGAACAGATTAAGAAAAGTGAAAAATCAATCATGCCGGACGATCTGCATCTGACCTTTGACCAAAAAGGCCTACTCGACATTGTTGAATATATGACGAAACTGAAAAGTAAATAGAAATCACTTTCAAACGGAAACCAATTATTTCCTAATGAATCTCAGATCGCTCATTCACTTCTAAGCGACTCACTTCCAAACGCTTCGACGATCCAGTTACCTATTCAGTTGCACTCTGCAAACGAATGGTACTTCCCACGTCTCGCCCGTCGCGTGACGGACGAGGCGGATCAGCCCTTATCGGTCGATCACACCCATCAAGGTTTCGATCGATACCAGACCGTAGTCTCGGCTGTCGACCGATACGGGAACATTGTCCCCCAGAACAAATACGAACTTCGCGGGAATAGTTTGAGGATAAATTGCCTGATCGTCGGCAGGACGTAGCCGATACTCAACCAGTCGATCCACCTGCAACCCAGAGAGTCTCACATCGGCTCCTTTGATTCGTATTGCGATTGGACGTTGCGGCGTGACGGGCAACCCTTCGTTCGGTTCCGCAGTAGCAAAGTCGATACGAAAGGGTGTCTTGCCATCGATTTGAATCTCAGCGGCTCGGTTTCCCTGCTTGGACCACAGTCCAATGATCAACTTGATGGGATCCGATGATTCGGCAACGCCCTTCAACGACAACCGGTCCACTGGAAACAGTTTTCTTTGCAAGTCCAAGTTGCCCGGGTAGTCATCAAGAATCGGACTTGGCTGGTCAAAATCGTGAACGCTGCGGTGCGAGTAACAGAGCCAGTCGTCATTCCGATCCACCTCATCACCAATAGGATCTGAAACGCCACTTTCCCCCAGTCCAACATTTGCGATCCACTGTCGCTGTGCTGATCGATTCCAATGCGATCGTTCAAGAAGCGGCTCCCAGTGGGTCTGCTGGCGTTTCGAATCCTGGTCGACAACGAAGTAGGGGAGCGGAACGGTGGAGGGCACCTGAGTAAGCCGATCTTCCACACGCTCGCCATTGATCAATAGCCTCAATCCATCAAGCGTCACTTCATCACCAGGCAAGCCAACAAGTCGCTTGACGTGCTGCCGTCCGTTTTTCTTGATCACTACCAGTTGCCCAATTCGCAAATCCGTCACCGGCCTTGATTGCACAACATTCGGAATAAGCAGTTTCGATATCTCGAAAGTGTCCCGTGAGGAACCACAATAAGGACAAATACAGCTTGCCGAAATCGAGACATCCGCGTCCACTTTCCAGTCGGATTGGCACTGATTGCAGGTGATGGATCGATGGGCCGCCCACAGCGATGGGGCCATTGATCGGCCCTCAATTCGATGCCGAATCGATTCAGATTTTCCCGGCGAACTGCGCCCAAACCACCATCCAACCGGAATTGCGGTGGCAAACAGCAACATTATGGGAACGAAACATCTGCGACGTGGGACCAGCGGCGAAACCGGGCCACTGTTCAATCCACCGCCATTCAGAGGTCCCTTCGAACTTAGATCTGACAATGCGAAATTCGGGTCGTTATACTGTTGGGTCTAGATAAGCCGCTTGTGGCGCACTCCCGTCGCTTGGGAATTACCTCATCATAACCGACTAGCTAATCAACGACTGCGACGCACAAGATGGAAACTCAGACGACTGAACCTCGAGAAGAAACGCTGACAGAACAACACACTGAATCGATGCCTCGGGGCCGGATGGGCAAAGTCACCGGCGTCCGAATCGCAGCCACTGGCTCGTCAGTCGGCGCCGAGGTGGTCACGAACGAAGATCTGGCGGCGTTGGGATGCGACAGCGAATGGATCGTACGACGGACGGGAATCCATGAACGCCGGCGAGCATCCGATGACGTTGCCACCAGTGACCTGTGCTACGAAGCGGCAACGGAATGCTTGAAACGAGCGAGGGTTTCGGTCGACCAAATTGATCTGATCATCGTGGCAACTATCACCCCTGATCATGCAACCCCCTCCACAGCCTGTCATCTTCAGCGACGACTTGGGGCAATCGCACCTGCGATGGATGTGAATGCGGCCTGCGCTGGATTCATGTATGGACTGGTCACTGGATCCCAATTCATCGCAGCCGGCAACAATCGCTGCGTGTTGGTTGTCGGGGCAGACCTGATGAGCCGCACCATCAATCCCAACGACAAGAAAACCTACCCCTTGTTCGGTGATGCAGCTGGCGCTGTGTTGCTGACTCCAGGCCAAGAAGGTGGCGGGATCCTGTCGTATCAAATTGGCAGTGAAGGCTGTGGCGGCGAAATGCTCTGCATTCCTGCTGGCGGCACTCGACAAGAACTGACCCCCGAAGCTCATCAACAAGGCTTGCAATACCTGACGATGGATGGTCGCAACGTTTTCAAATGGGCCGTTCGAATTTTTGATGAAAGTGCGAACCAAGTACTCAACGATGTCGGCGTGGACGCCAGCGAGTTAGACCTTGTCGTTCTGCACCAGGCAAATCAACGAATCATTGATTCAGCGGTTTCAAACCTCAACGTATCGCGTGACAAAGTCTTTGTGAATCTTGACCGATATGGCAACACATCCGGGGCCAGTATCCCACTGGCATTGGACGAAGCTGCTCAAGCTGGCAAGATTCAACGGGATGATCTCGTACTTCTATGCGGCTTCGGAGCAGGATTAGCCTGGGGCACGGCACTGCTGCGTTGGTAGGCCATCACCTCTCGGACCGAGCAAACGCTCACGAGCATGCTACACCAGCAAACGCTTCACAGCAGGTGCTTTGCTTTGACTTCAAGATATTGATTGACCAACGGCGCAGTCAATTCATCGGGAAACGCGTCGACGATTAGTACGCCTCGATGCTCCAAATCCCGTAACACCTGATCTCGCCAAAGCAGGATATCAGCGGCCGCAGCAGCCCGGTACATCTGAAACTCGTCACCGTCAGGCGAATCCGCCGCTTCAAACATTTCACGGTCGCGCAACAAAACACCCAATGGCAGGTGCTGGCCGTTAATGTTGCCGAGGTAGTCAACGATTGCATTCGCGTTCACCTCGTCAATGACGTTGGTGGCCAAGACCACGAGAGAACGACGCTTGCAGTGTGTCGACAAGTAAAGAAATGCCTGGTCGTAACGTGATTCCACCAATCGAGGGAATTGATCAAAACCAGCCTGGATAAGGCGGTTCATTTGACTGCTGCCGCCACGGGGCGGAATGTACGAATGGATTTTGTCCGAAAAGCACAACATGCCCACGGCATCACCCTGCGACAACGCCACATAAGCCATCATCAATGTCGAATTCAAAGCATGATCAAGCAGCGAGTACCCGTCTCGTTCATTGGTCATCATTCGCCCGCAATCGAGCAGAAAGATCACACGCTGGCTTTGGTCATTTTGAAACTGACGAACGGTCAGCTTATTTCGCCGTGCTGTGCTACGCCAATCAATGTGCCGGTGATTGTCATCGCGTGTGTAATCACGTAGACGTTCAAATTCACTGTCTTGTCCGATGCGGCGTGTTTTCCGCACACCGATCAAACTGAGTCGATTCGTGCGAGCCAACAAAGCGTAATCGGCCAACTGCTTCATATCCGGATAGACGTTCAATGGATTCACCACATCAATCCGGAGTTGCCGCACCCACAACCGTAACGAACTGGCAAACCGAAGATAAACGTACTCCAGCGTAAACGCACCGCGACGTCCGGGCTTTAGCTTCCGTTTCGCGGTCAGTCGGCCGAGCGTTGGCAACCGCAAAGCATGCTCGGCAGGAAAACACTCGAAATTCTCTGGCAGATCATCTCGCACTGCACCTACCAAGGTCATCGATGTACGGTTCTCGATCGTAATCGAACTCTCCAGCGGGACACCCAACGAACAAGTCCTCGGAATCTCCCGTTGAGCCTCAATGCCCTGACTGGTTGCCAGGTACAGACGCAGAAAGTCGACCGCGGCAACCGCGACCAAGCCCATATCAATTGTCACCGCGACGACCAAAAACCCTGGGTTGAAGATCGAAATCACACAGGTAACCAGCGAAATTGCCAAAACCAAAATCCACCATATCGATGGATAAATCTTCAGCCGCCACGCGGCCAAAACCAAAGGCAGTGCCAAAACCAACAAGGTCAGCCATGGCAATTGATTTTGCCAAACGAACTGACTTTGCAACGCTTGACTGGCTGGATCATTCAACGAGTCGGTCCTCTAGATCAAAGTCGTTAGACATGGGTAAAGTTCGACTGGACGCTTCGTTAGCGAGCGTCCAATCAACCGAGACTACAAAAGAAGAGAACGTCAAAGCTTTGATGAACGACCTTGAAGCAGGTCGCCTAAAACTTGGCCTAGCCACCTATGCTGGGTCACTTACAGCGCGATCGTCACGGTTTTATTCTCCGTGTACGCCTTGAGCCCTTCTTCTCCTAATTCACGTCCGTACCCGCTCATCTTGAAACCGCCAAACGGTGCGGCAGCGTCGAACACGTCATAGCAATTCACCCAAATTGTTCCGGCACGGACCCGCGCGGCGAAATCGTGCGCCACCGAGATATCACGCGTCCACACAGCGGCGGCCAAACCGTAGAACGTATTGTTCGCTCGACGAATCATGTCTTCCTTGTCATCAAACGTCAGCACACTCAGAACAGGACCGAAAATTTCATCCGTCGCGATTGCCATGTCGTCACGAACGTTGTCGAAAATCGTCGGGGCAACAAAATACCCTTTGTCACCAACACGCTCACCCCCGGCCACGCAGTCAGCGCCTTCTTGTTTTCCTTTTTCGATGTACGACAAGATTTTGTCGAACTGAGCCTGATCGACCTGGGGCCCTTGGTCCGTGTCGTCAGCAAACGGATTGCCGACCTTGCGTTGGGCTGTGCGTTTTTGCAATTTTTCGACGAACTCATCGTGGCGACTTGCTTCCACAAAGACTCGGCTGCCAGCACAACAACACTGTCCTTGATTGAGGAACAGTCCAACATAAGCGCCTTCGACAGCGGCATCCATGTCAGCATCGGCAAAGATCACGTTGGGGCTTTTCCCGCCTAGCTCAAAGGTGAGTCGTTTAAGAGTATCTGCCGATTCGCGGGTGATGATTTGGGCAGTTCGGTGTTCCCCCGTGAACGCGATCTTGTCAACCAATGGGTGCTTGACCAAAGCTGAACCCGCAGTCGGACCATATCCCGGCACAACATTAATCACACCATCGGGAATCCCAACCTCTTTGGCCAACTGGGCTAAGCGCAGACAAGTCAATGGTGTCTGCTCGGCCGGCTTCATCACAACCGTGCAACCACTCGCCAAAGCCGGTCCCCATTTCCATGCAACCATCAGGATCGGGAAGTTCCAGGGAATAATTTGACCCGCAACGCCGACTGGTTCGCGTCGGGTGTAACACAGGTGATTGCCGCGAATTGGGATCGTGCTGCCATGAATTTTGTCGGCATAGCCGGCATAGTAACGAAGACAATCAATTGCCAAAGGCAAATCGACGTTACGACTATCGCCAAGCGGCTTGCCGTTATCGAGCGTTTCAAGCCGGGCTAAGTCGTCGATCTCATCTTCCATCCGCTGAGCGAGCGCGAACATTAGCTTCCCGCGATCACGGGCGTCCATCGTCGACCAGGGCCCTGATTCAAACGCTTTATGAGCTGCTTTGGCGGCTGCATCAACGTCTGCCTGGTCGCCCTCGGCGATCTGAGCAATCTCTTGCTCAGTTGCAGGATTGATGGTCGCAAAAGTCTTCCCGCTCACCGCGGGAACCCACTCCCCACCGATGAAACACTCCGTTTCGGTAATTTTTACTTCAGGCGATGCGGGTAACGTGGCAGACATGATCAACCTCAACAACGAACACTCGAAAGAAAACCAATTAGACCTTCAAATTGTAACGGACGAATGGCCGATGCGTGTCAGCCCAGGCGATTGCTCCGCTGTTTTCGTGTAGTCGCAAGAACAGGGTTCACCCAAAAAAGAGGGCTCACCCGACCCTGGGGACGCAGAAACCACGCCTTTAAAAACGTTCACAACATGAGGCAGGGCCGAATCTCGCCGTATCAAGCGGCGAAAGTGGGATTCCCCAACGTGAATTGGCTAACTTGTTTCGGCAATGAAGTCGATTCAGCCGATGTCTCCAACAGATCTAGCTATCTGCCGAAGGTGAAACGGACAGCCCGACGCAACGCCACCGCCCGAGATAACCATGCAGTAGCAGACTTGGGAGATAACAACGCTGGTCAAACGGTCAGCAAATCTGGATCCGATACAGCCCGATCCGATTTCCCCGATGATGGATTCACTCGATTCCCGGTGTTACTCTTGTCCTTATGGCTGACGTCATCAAGATTTTCTCCGAGATCAAACGGGGGGATCCAATCGTCGTCGAGTAATATGGCTTCTGGTCAATGGACGATCTGATTATCGGGCGGGAATTTGAGATGAGTAGGACCGCTATTTTCCTATACGCCTGCTATACGTGAAGGGAAATCGATGTGAATACCAGACGAATGATCGAGGCCATTCGAGCGATCGCAGTCGTCCTCCTGGCAATCTTCCTAACGAAGGAAACTCGTGCCGAGGAACCCCGCTCCAATGTCCTGCTGATAGCGGTGGACGACCTGAATGACTGGGTTGGCTGTCTTGGCGGGCACCCACAAACAAACACACCGAACATCGATCGTCTCGCAGCGCGAGGGATGCTCTTCACGAATGCGCACTGTCAGGGAACGATGTGCAATCCTTCGCGGATCAGCTTGCTTTGGGGACGTCGACCTTCTTCGACTGGCTTTTACAGCAATCGTTATCCCGTCTCTAAAGAACCCGAGTTCCTGAGTTCGCATGTTGGTCTGCCCGCACATTTCGCTGCTAGTGGCTACAAAACTCTGACCGCAGGCAAGGTGTTTCACGGGGGCGTCAGTCTTAAAAAGCAATTTCATGTCGTGGGGCCGCGTCCTGGACAATGGCTCCGGGGTGCCGACAAAAAGGTTCATGACAAGCCAGCAGGTTGGCACGGCATCTGGGACTTCGGCCCACAAGACTATGACGAATCGAAGTTCACGGATCACGTCGTGGCCACCTGGGTCACCGAGCAACTTGGCAACAAGCACGACAAGCCGTTTTTCCTCGCCTTCGGTTTCTATCGACCGCACGTACCGTTCTTTCCACCGCGTCGGGTTTACGACCGTTTCAAGAGCGTGCAGCTACCGCGAATTGATGACAATGACTGGAACGACATCCCCGATGCTGCACGTAAGGTGTCGATGAGCAATCCGAAGATTCCCACGCACGACTGGATGCGACAGGAGGGTCGCTGGAACGAGGCGGTACACTGTTACCTGGCTAGTGTCCGCTGGACCGACGAACAACTTGGCCGCGTGCTCGATGCGCTCGAAAAAGGTCCTCACGCAAAGGACACGATCGTCGTCCTATTCTCCGACCACGGTTATCACCTTGGCGAGAAACAGCGTTGGTCAAAATTTTCACTTTGGGAGCGAACCACGCGTGTACCGCTCATCATCAGCGTGCCCAATGGTGTGAAAGGCAAGTCCGATAGGCCGGTCGAGTTGTTGAGCATCTATCCGACGCTGATCGATCTCTGCGGCCTGCCCGCGAATCCAAAGCTCGAAGGTGTCAGTATCCAACCGTTGCTCGAAAACCCGAATGCGGACTGGAAGCATGTCGCCATTTCCACATTGGGGCAAAGCAACCACGCGGTGCGCGACGAACGTTGGCGATACATCCAATACGCCGATGGCAGCGAAGAACTCTACGATCACTACACCGACCCGCACGAATGGACCAATCTCGCGGCAGGTAAACCAACGCCTGCGCACGCCGTTGTGATCGCCCGGCTAAAAAAACACCTTCCGAAAACCAACACCCCCCAACGGGGCAAGTGAGTCTAAGCCATGAAAAGCATCCCATGATTTTCAAACTTTTCAACACACTTCCCACCTTCGTGTTGCGCACCCCGACCTTCGATTCGGCCGCAGAGCCCAATCTCGCCGCAGAGCCCAAACTCGCCCGAGTATTTGGCATTGGTAGTACACTTGCCGGCGTCGCTGTGGCCAGTGCCGCTGCCAGTGCCGATAACACGGTGATCATCATCGAGAAGGCGACTAGCCCCGGAGAAGCGATTTCTTCGGGCGTGCTGAAAATATCTTCGGGCGTGCTGAGAAAAGCTGACCAATATGAGGAATCGAGCAATGCAGGTGACGAGGCATGAAAGATAAAGTCCTCACCTATGCACCGGTGCGATTCACGGCGACCTTTCTGTTGGGACTAGGAATGCTTGCTCCCTCAAGTCAGGGATCAGACTTGCCAGAAGCACTGTCAAGGTTCTTCGACAACCACTGCCTGGACTGTCACGACGACGCGGAGGCCTTCGGAGGATTGAATCTTCAGTCGCTTGATTGGAATCTTGAAGACCCTCACCTCACAGGTGTCTGGGTAAAGATTCACGATCGAATCGCATCCAGGGAAATGCCGCCAAAGGAGGATAGCCGATTAGACGAAGTCGAACGCGGGGCGGCGGTCAAGGAATTGGCAAGTCGAATCGCCAGGTTCCAGGAGAAGAGGTACGAGCAACACGGGCGTGCCGTTTCGCGACGAGTCAATCGTTTTGAATTCGAGAACATTCTGCGCGATCTCCTGCACGATCCCCAACTCAAAATCGCGGATCAGTTACCCCTGGACGGCGAGGTTCATGGTTTTCCGAAAGTGGGGCGTGCCCTCGATGTGTCTCATGTACAGGTCGACGCTTACCTCGATGCAGCCGATTCTGCGCTCCGCCGCGCCCTCGAGTTCCCCGCCGCGAAGCCCAGTTCCTCGACGCAGCGGTATTACGCCCGCGAACAAGGGCGGATGTGGGCTGGCAAGGGAAATCCTGGATGGGCGAGGTTTTCCCTCGCGCTGGAAGGCTTGAATGTCAACGAGGAGTACTCATTTAGCAAAAAAGGCTTTGCCCCGGTCAAGGAGACAGAAACCGTGGGAATCACGGTCGACGACACTGCGGCGGAACGCACCGGCGTCTGGCGCGAATCCACTCGCCGCTCCAATCATGTGGGAGCCCACTACCTGGCCACCGATAACAACAACAAGGGAGACTATTCGATCAAGTGGAGCGTTGCGCTGCCGCAACCCGGGACTTACGAAGTGCGAGTCAGCTTCGGCGGTGGGGAAGGTCTCGCCAAGACCGCCCCTTATCGGGTTCGCCACGCCGAGGGCGAAACCCGCTTGATCATTGACCAAAGCGTCAAACCGACGATTGACGGGCTCTGGTATCCCCTTGGGCGTTTCACCTTCAGTTCAAACGCCGATGCTGCGAAACCCAACTCAGTGTTGGCGGAAGTATTGCTGAGCAACCGTGACGCCAAGGGATGGGTTATTGCGGATGCCGTCCAGTTTGTAAATCTCGATGACCTGGAAAAGGAGAACCAGAAACCTCAGCCTCTCGAGCAGGCGGCCACTGCCATTTTCCGCGGTGCGTACACGCCGTTTTACTATGGGTTTGATCGATTCAAGGCGCCAGTCCGTGGTAACTACAAGGTTCGCATGAAGGCGCGATCAGTGCTTCGTCAGACGGACTATGTCGATTGGGAAGGAGACAAGCAACCACGTCACTATCCAGACCTGGTCCTGGATGCGACGCGCCGTTACCCGACCCCGGTGAATGATCGTATTTTCCCCGGAAAGCGAAGTGAGCCGGTCAAAGTCTATTCATCCACCCTCGACGAACCGAACACCCAGAGCATGCTGCCCATCGGAGTTTTCGAAGCACCAGCGGAGGCGCCCGAGGTGTTTGAACTGGACGCTTTTTTGGAGAAGGGGGCGATGGTGAAGCTCGATTGCATGCGTCTGCCCAGCCCGATGGTGCCGGCGATGCCGCATACGATTCAGAAAATTGAGCCGGAGGGTTATCCCGGGGTCGCATTCCACTGGCTCGAAGTGGAAGGGCCGTTTATCGAAGATTGGCCACCGGCGTCCTTCCGTGCACTTTTTGGTGATGTCCCCTTGGAACAGTCGGGAAAACATGTCGTGGCCGTTCCCGAACAACCGCTGCAGAAGGCTGGTGAGCTTCTGTCAGGTTTCATGGAGCGAGTCTACCGGCGGCCAGTTACAAAAGCGGAGTTCGATCGATTCTACGGCTATACGAAGTTGCTTCTGAAAGAGGGAGAGACGTTCACCGAGGCGATGATCGCGACGTATTCTGCGGTGCTTGCTTCGCCCGAGTTTCTCTTCCATTGCGGGCAACCGGGCGAACTGGATGACTTTGCCTTGGCCGAGCGTCTCTCCTTTTTTCTCGGCGAGTCGATTCCGGACGAGTCACTGAGCGGACTGGCTCAACAAGGCAAGCTTCGCGATCCCGAGACGCTGCGAACTGAAGTAGATCGCTTGCTCGACAAGCCCGAAGCGCAACGTTTTGTAGAGGAGTTTCTCGATGCCTGGCTCAAGCTCGACGAAATCAACGACACCGACCCGGACCGTGATCTCTTTCCGGAGTATGCCGGCGATTGGTGGTTAGTGAACTCGATGATCGAGGAGTCGCGTCTCTATTTTGCCGACCTGATTGCCGGCGATCGACCAGCCCGGAATGTGATCGACGCCAACTACACCTTTGTCGACGAACGCCTTGCCCGACACTACCGGGTGCCCGGGGTGCTTGGACCTTCGTTCCGACGCATCACCCTTCCTGAGCAAAGTCCCTACGGTGGAATTCTCACCCAAGCCTCGGTGCTCAAGGTGACGGCAAATGGAACCGTCACGTCACCGGTACTACGCGGGGTGTATGTCATGGAGCGACTTCTCAGCGATCCTCCTTCTCCGCCACCGCCGTCCGTTCCCGCGGTCGAGCCAGATATCCGCGGTGCAGCGACGATTCGTGAGTTGCTGAAGAAACACCGGGAAGATGCGTCCTGCGCGAGTTGCCATCAGAAAATCGATCCTCCGGGCTTCGCGTTGGAGAGCTTCGACGTGATGGGTCGCTGGAGAGAGAACTACCGATCACTCGCGCAGGGATCAGAGCGTGTCGAGGGAGTGGGCCGGAGCGGTAACGAGTTTGTTCACTTCATCGGAAAGACAGTCGATCCCTCCGGTGTGACACCCGAGGGCGGACACTTCGACGACATACTCCAATTCAAGAAACTCCTGTTGCAGGACGAGGAAGCCATTGCACGCAATTTGACCGAGCAACTCTTGGTGTATGCCACGGGAGCCCCAGTTGGTTTCGCGGATCGCGATGACGTTTCGGCGATCCTCGAAAAGAGTCGGGCATCGGAATTCGGCGTGCGAACGATCATTCACGAAATCATTCAAAGCCCATTGTTCCTGCGGAAATAGAAAATGAAAACAGACCGTAGAACCTTTCTGCGGGCGACCGGTGTCGGCCTAAGCCTGCCCCTGCTCGAGTCCTTCGGAGCCGATCCAGCAAAGGCATCTCCGAAACGAATGATCGCCATCAATCAGGATTTGGGCTTTATTCCCAAGCTTTTCTTTCCGGAGACTCCAGGAAGCGATTATGCCCTGTCGCCATACCTCGAAAAGATCGCGGCGCACCGAGAGCAGTTCACCGTATTCAGTGGGCTCTCTCATCCCGGCGTCGACGGGGGACACCGTGCGGACAAAACCTTCCTGACCGCAGCACCGCATCCAGGACGGGCGAGTTTTCGCAACACGATTAGCCTCGATCAGGTGATGGCGAATGAGATTGGACACGAAACCCGCTTCCGATCCATTTCTCTTGGAATCAACGATGCGCGGAGCCTGTCCTACACACAGGCGGGAGTTGAGATCCCCACCATTAAAAGCGCCGCTGAACTCTACAAGCGAATGTTTCTCCAAGGCGATCGCAAAACAATGGAAGCGCAACTCGTACGGCTGAGACGAAAGGGTAGCATTCTCGATGTCGTGATGGGTCAGAGCTCGGATCTAAGTCAACGCGTGAGCGGTTCAGACCGCGAACGAATCGATCAATTCCAAACAGCGGTCCGTAGCCTCGAGCGGCGACTCACCGAGGCAAAAGCCTGGGAAACTCGGCCCAAGCCCACGGTAGACGAGGTGATGCCGGAGTATCCCGAGGACAAGAAAGAGTTCTTCAAAATGGTACGCATGATGAATGACATGTCGCGGCTCGCCTTGCAGACCGATTCGACCCGGGTGATCACGCTGTTCCTGAGTGGAGTGCGCACCCCAGGGGTGAAATTTGAGGACGGCCGGTCGCTCGGAGGGTATCACAACCTCTCCCATCACGGTAAGGATGAAGTGAAGTTGAGTCGGCTGGAAGAGATCGAAACCGAGCAAATGGAACTGTTCGGTGAGTTTCTAAAGGATCTCAACGCCGTCGAGGAGACCGATGGCAGCCTGCTGGATAACACGATGGTACTTTATGGCTGCCACATGGGTGATGCCAACATCCACAACAACTCCAACCTCCCGATCATCCTTGCAGGTGGTGGGTTTCGCCATGGTCAGCATTTGGCGTTCAACCCACACAACAACACACCGCTGTGTAATGTCTTCGTCAGCATGCTTCAAAAGGTGGGAATCGAGACCGATCAATTTGCCAGCAGCACTGGAACGCTGACCGAACTGATTTGAGATGACTCAATCGAATTTATAACGAATCCCTCCGCCGACTTTGGCGATCCGAAAACTGATCGTCGATATGAGACACATCTTTTGCCTCCTGTTGTTGATTGCGTCCGTGAGCGCAAAGCATGGCTCAGTGAACAATCTGGACTTTCATTTCGAGGCTGACAGTTGAACCTTGCGGTTCGGTTAACGCGAGTCGGTGAAAACGACTGAAGTCAATTGCCTCAACTTCTTCAAACTCGCGGTTGAACGGCCTAAGCACTTGATGTGTTCACAGAACTGACATTGGCCAGATACCGCGACGCGTGGGCGAGATACAGCGACGCGAGTTCGCCGAGAGCCCCAGAACCACTTCACTCCAGGCGTTTCAGGTGTGGCAGGCTCATTGTCGGTGCGGTATTCCTTGGTGCTTGGACTCTCACCTATGTCCCTTGGTTCGCCTTTGCAACGACTTGTTGAGCTTCACGAGTTCAAACATGTAGCTTCAGATTAGTGGTAGTGGGCTTCTGTAGCCCTGGAAGAGACCGCTACATTGGTTGCGACGCTTACCCCATCTCCCTCATTACGACGCCCAGACAGTGGAACAAGCTTTCCTGGCATATCTTCGTGGCCGCTGCCGCCATCTGCCTCAAGTCGCGGTCGGCATCGGTGATGACGCTGCCGTCATCAATCCGAGTGACGGTCAACTCGTTGCGTGTACCGATCAAATCATCGACGGAACCGACTTTGACAGCCGCCGATTTGAATTGGATGGGCATCGCTGGGCTGATGTGGGCTTCAAGTCGATCGCAATCAACCTCAGCGACATGGCAGCGATGGGTGGCAAACCACAAGCGGTGCTGGTCACGATCGCTCTGCCAAACGAAAACCCAAGTCGAATCGCTGGGGATGTTTACGAAGGCATCTTGGAAGCTGCCGCTGAATACGATTTGGCGATCGCCGGCGGAGATATCTCGGTTTACGACGGCCCACTTTCGATCAGCGTGACACTGCTCGGATCTGTTCCAAGCGGCAAGGCATGGTTACGAAGCGGTGCTCAAGAAGGAGATGCGATTTTTGTATCGGGCGCCGTAGGAGGTAGCTTGAGGGGACGACACCTGCGTCCCCAACCGCGAATCCAACTGGCAAAACGGATTCGAGAACTCGAAATCTGTGTGCACGCCGCGATCGATATCAGCGATGGTCTGTCACTTGACCTCGATCGTCTTTGCGCGTCGAGTGGCTTGGGCGCAGAACTGGAGGCAGAAGCGATACCAATTCATGCCGACGCGATCGAACGCGCCCAGGAGACCGGATGCACTCCATGGGAACATGCCTGGCGGGACGGCGAAGACTTCGAATTGATTCTCACAATGAATCAAGAAGACGCGAAGCAAATCAGCAAGATCGACCTTGGCGTTCCCCTAACCTGCATCGGGGAAATTGTTGGTCGCACCGGCATGTGGAAACGAAACCTGGGAAAACTCGAACGATTGATGCCGCAAGGTTACGTACACGGCAAATCAACAAGTCAAGCCACTCCCGAATCCTCCTGAGACGCTCACGAAGACGAAAAATCTGTCGATCACGGGCGGTGTCAACAACTCGCCAATTCGCAGCAGCCCCAGATAGCCCCATTAAATGGATGTGGCTACGAGAATTGCAGATTCCCCATCTCGTGAATATCACCTCCTGCAGGGCCAAAACGGGTGCAGGACTAAACTGATGCAGG
>JARGNK010000018.1:43048-50822 GCA_029213145.1 Rubripirellula sp.
TGCAGGACTAAACTGATGCAGGGCCAAACCATTGGCACCTGCCACTGGGGCGAACCAACAGCTTCCAAATCACAGAATTCGATTTGGTCGGCAGCTTCGTTATAATCGAGGGCCCCCCCGCCCCCGCCCCACACCTTCCTGGCGACCGTGCTGAAGCTCATCAAACGCATCATTGTTGCTCTATTACTCGCCGGTGTGATCATTGGCGAAAGCCGGACCAGCCGTTCCGAGGAATCGTCTGATTTCTTTGAGCGAAAAATCCGACCGGTGTTGGTAGAGCATTGCTTTGAATGCCACGCAACTGACTCGGAGGTCGTTCAGGGCGGCTTACGACTCGATGACCCCGCGCTGATGCGGCGTGGTGGCGACAGCGGAATTGCTGTCCTACCTGGTCAACCGGAGAAGAGTTTATTGCTGGCGGCGATGCGTTATGAAGATATTGAAATGCCACCTGCTGGCCCACTGGACCAACAAATCATCGCCGACTTCGAAACTTGGATCGCTCAGGGAGCCCATGATCCGCGAGACCAGATTGCCTCGACAAGCTCGGCCAAAGAACAAATCAATTGGAGCGAAGCCCGCAACGCATGGGCTTTTCAGACGCCGCAACGACACCAGCCACCACCGGTCAGTGATCGACACTGGGCCAGCAACGACATCGATCGCTTTATCCAGGCGAAATTAGAACAGAGCGGGCTGACGCCAAACCCAACTGCTGACCGCTCGACCTACATCTTCCGGCTCACCTTTGATCTGACTGGGTTGCCACCAAGCCCAGAGACAGCCCAAGCGTTTCTCCGCGATCCTCATCCCCAGGCTAAACAGCGACTCGCCGATCAGCTGTTGAGCTCTCCACAACATGCAGAACGCTGGACGCGAATGTGGCTAGATGTAGCAAGGTATGCCGAGGACCAAGCCCATAAAGTTGGCAATAACGGATCGCTCACATACCCCAACGCGTATCGATATCGAGATTGGGTGATTGATGCGTTAACGAAAGACATGCCATACGACGAATTTATTCGTCAGCAATTGGCTGCCGATCTGCTTTACCCAGATAACTCCGACGCTCATCTCGCGTTAGGCTTCCTCGGACTGGGGCCAAAATATTATCGCCGTAATAGCCCTGAAGTGATGGCTGATGAATGGGAAGATCGCGTTGATACAGTCTGCCGCGGCTTGCTGGGCCTGACTGTTGCCTGTGCTCGGTGTCATGACCACAAGTACGATCCAATCCCCACCGCTGATTACTATGCATTAGCGGGCGTCTTCGCAAGCACGACGATGTTTAACCGCCCCCTTCCTGATGCGGCGACGGGAAACGATGGGCAGGCGAAGAAACCAGAGGATGCGGTCCACATTGTCCGAGATGGGAAAGCAACCAATCTGAACGTCATGATTCGCGGCGACGTGAACAAACTGGGCAAATCGGCACCGCGGCGTTTCTTAACGATTTTGTCGCCCGCGCCGCGGCCACTGGAAACAAAAAGTGGCCGTGGTGACTTAGCAAACGCCATCGTGGATCAATCGAATCCTTTAACAGCCCGAGTGATCGTCAATCGCGTTTGGCGAGAGTTCTTTGGCACGGGACTCGTCGACACACCGAGCAACTTTGGCACGCTTGGTAGCAAACCAACCCATCCGCAGTTACTCGATGACCTCGCCGTCCGTTTCATGGAAAACGATTGGTCGCTGAAGTGGCTGCAACGGGAAATCGTTCTGTCTTCAACCTATGGGCAGAGTAGCGACGTGAATCAAAAAAGCGTTGCGATTGACCCTGAAAATCGCTTGCTGTGGCGTGTGCCACGACGGCGGATGAGCATCGAGGCCTATCGAGACGCGGTCTTGGCAGTCAGTGGGCAATTGGATCAACAAGTGGGCGGAACCTCATTGCAGCCAGATGATCCGAAATCCCAGCGGCGAACGGTTTATAGTGAAATCAGCCGCATGGATTTAAATCCAATGCTGGCCCGATTTGACTTTCCTGACCCCAACAACCACAGTGCAGGTCGTTTCGAAACCACGACGCCGCTTCAAAAGCTCTTCTTACTCAACAGTCCGTTTCTGGTGCGGCATTCAGATGCACTGGCGGAACGACTGGCAGAGCAGGGCGGATCCCATCGCAGCCGAATTGTGCATGCCTATTGGTTGCTTTACGGTCGTCCACCAAACGACCGGGAAATCTCACTTGGTGAAGCCTTTGTTCAAGCAGGCGATGCGGCGACTTGGTCACAATACGCGCAGACGCTTTTGATCAGCAACGAAATGTTTATGGTGGATTGAACATGCAAATCAACTCCCGTCGTGAAATGCTGCGGCGCTGCGGCGCCGGCTTTGGTTCGATCGGTTTGTGCTCCGCCTCGATCGCGTCGCAGGCGATCGCTGGCTCGAGTAATCAAGCGATGATCGCGGGCGACGGCCTGCATCATCCCGCACGGGCAAAACGTGTGATTTTCTTGTTCATGAATGGGGCACCATCCCACGTGGACACGTTTGATCCAAAACCTGCCTTAAAAAAGCATGAGGGGGAAAGCCCGGCCGAGGACATCGCGGGCAAGAACCGCGCGGCTGGACTGATGCCGTCCCCGTTCAAATTCGCGCCGCATGGCGAGAGTGGCGTGGTGATGAGCGAGTTGTTTCCCCAACTCTCTCGACATGCCGATGAATTGTGTGTCGTTCGCTCGATGCACACCGATGTACCAAACCACGAACCAGGACTGCTATTGATGCAGTCGGGGCATCAACAGCCGACTCGCCCCAGCATGGGATCATGGTTGTCCTATGGACTGGGCACCGAAAACGAGAACCTACCAGCGTTCGTTGCGCTTTCACCTGGCTTACCAGTAGTCGGACCCCAGTTATGGTCGAGTGCCTTCTTGCCCGGCCAACACCAGGGAGTAGAAGTCGACACCAACCAAACTGAAGTCGATCAATTGATTGCCAATGTGCGACACCCCTCGATGAATCGGCAACAACAGCAACGACAACTGCAGTTACTGCGTCAACTCAATGCCGAACATCTGGCAGCCCGTCCGGGGGAAGCTTCACTCGAAACGCACATCCGCGCAATGGAACTCGCGTTTCAGATGCAGCGTGAAGCATCGGAAGCCTTTGACCTCAAGCAAGAATCAACCCAGACTCGAGCATCTTACGGCGATACAGAATTCGGTCGCAGTTGCTTGCTAGCTCGCCGATTGGTCGAAAGGGGTGTTCGAGTCATTCAAGTATTTTACGTTAAAGGGAATCAAAAGCAGCCGTGGGACACTCACACCAACAATAACGCATCCCATGAGAAACTCTGCGCAGACTCGGACCGCGGCACGGCTGCGTTGCTGCAAGATCTAAAAAGTCGCGGCATGCTGGAAGACACGCTCGTAATTTGGGGTGGTGAGTTTGGACGCACACCTTACGCCCAAGTCGATAAAAAGAAAAACACTACCAAACAGGGGCGGGACCATCACCACACAGGATTCTCGATGCTGATGGCTGGTGGTGGCACTCGTGGTGGATTGACTTACGGAGCCACCGACGAATTTGGCATGCACGCGGTTGAGAATCGAGTGCACGTGCACGATCTACACGCGACGGTTCTGCACTTAATGGGAATCGACCACAAACGATTAACCTTTCGGTTTTCGGGACGCGACTACCGCCTAACAGACGTGCACGGTCGCGTCGTCAACGACTTACTTGCTTGAATTAACAACTCCCAATAACGAACTGCCCAATGCTTTTCTGCCTACCCGACGTTGCCAGTCGGAACATGATTATCTTCGCTCTGACGGCCTCACTTTGTCTGCAGGCTTCGGCACAAGATCGACCAAATATCCTGTGGGTCACCAGCGAGGACAATGGCCCGCAACTCGGATGTTACGGCGATCAATATGCAGACACGCCGAACATCGATGCCTTGGCAAGCAAATCGCTTTTGTACCGCATGTGCTGGTCCAACGCGCCCGTCTGCGCGCCCGCGAGAACAACACTGATCAGCGGGATGTATGCAACCAGCTTGGGCGGTCACAACATGCGCAGCGGAGTGCAACTACCGGCAAAGCTCAAACTTTATCCCGAAGTGCTACGGGAAGCAGGCTACTACTGCACGAACAACTCAAAGAAGGACTACAACTTTGCCGCAGAAGACGGTGGCTGGAACGAAAGTAGTCGCAAGGCACACTGGCGAAATCGCCCCGATCCCAACACACCCTTCTTCGCCATCTTTAACTTTACCGTCAGTCACGAAAGCAAGATCCGAACGCGTCCACATCAACTCGTTCACGATCCCGCAAAGGCACCTCTCCCCGCCTATCATCCCGACACACCGGAAGTTCGCCAGGACTGGGCGCAATATTATGACAAGATGACGGAGATGGATCGTCAAGTCGGCGAGATTCTGAATCAGCTCCAGCAAGATGGGTTAGCGGATTCAACGATTGTGTTTTACTACGGCGATCACGGCAGCGGCATGCCTCGCAGCAAGCGTTGGCCCTTCAACTCAGGTCTACAAGTTCCACTCTTGCTGCATGTGCCAGAAAAATTCCGCGACCTCGCGCCAAGCGACTACCGCGCGGGCAGCGAAACCGATCGCCTTGCCGCGTTTGTCGACCTTGGCCCCACTGCGATCTCACTGGCCGGAGTCAAACCACCAACAAACATGCAAGGCAGTCCCTTGGCCGGCCCCTACGCAGGAAATTCAAAGCAGTTTCTCTTCGGGTTTCGCGGACGAATGGACGAACGGATCGATATGGTCCGCTCTTGCACCGACGGCCGATATGTATACATGCGTCACTTCTATCCCGATCGCCCTTACCTGAAACATGTTGAGTACATGTTTCAAACACCCTCCACGCGAGTGTGGAAACAGCTTTTCGATCAAGGCAGTTTGAACGAGGCCCAGGCAAAATTCTGGCAACCGAAACCAGTCGAAGAATTGTTTGATCTTCATAGTGATCCCGATGAAGTGAACAACCTAGCTGGGCAAGCGGAACAAGCAGAACGCCTGGCCGTGATGCGTGAAGCCGTCAAGCAGTGGATGGTCAAAACGAGAGACTTAGGACTGCTGCCCGAAGCAGAAATGCATCGGTTGTGCGGCGGCAATCCACCTCGTTCGCAGGCCTTAAAAAAAACCAAATTCGTCCAACGCTTAGCTGACACAGCATTCGCCGCGATGGACCCTAATGGAGCCACCATCCAGCAACTTATTGAGTGGACTGGTGATCCAGATAGCGGAATTCGATTTTGGGCAGTCCGTGGCCTGGCCATCCGAGACAGCAAATCACAACAACGCAATTCAGCACTGCGAAATTCGATGGATGACAAGTCGCCGAGCGTCGCGATCGCAGCGTGCGATGGCCTGCTTGATTCAGCGTGGAGAACCGAGGCGGTCGAGCAACTGATCAGGACGGCCGATGTCGAAAAATCGGGTAACTTCGCAGCGATTGCCGCGTTGAACGTCCTTGACATGAACGCAAATCTGAATGCCGCTGAAAAAGCGGCCATCGCCAAACTACCTCAAAAGGTTACAAACCCGCCGGCGCGAATGGGTGGCTATGTCCCCAAATTGATCAACCACGCCACGCAATGAGCAACTCCTCCAAAGCTCACTGGTGGCGTTGAAGCAAGGTGGCGATCTATGATGCTCAGTGTTATCGGCGTGGCTCGGACGCCTTGGCGGCGGTAAAACGACGCACGGGTTTCCTTATTTGCCGACCGCCGCGGAAATCAATTTGCGGCTTGAAAAACGTTTACGAACAATAATTCGACGGAAATCGGTTCGATGGAAATCCTGGGTGGTCCTCTCTACGCAGTGGCAGGAGCCGGCGAATCACACGGTCCGGCAGTGACCACCATGGTGATGGGCTGTCCGCCAGGCATCTATTTACGCCGCGCGGCGATTCAGAACTTCTTGGATCGGCGACGTCCCGGCGGAAATCGTCACGGCACACCGAGAAACGAGAAAGATAAAGTCGTCCTCTTATCAGGGCTTTACCAAGACGACCATGACAAACTGCTGAGCGGTTCCTCGCTGCAAACCACGGTTGGGGCAGACGCATTTCAGACAGAATGCTTCGAGGAGGGCTACACAACTGGTGAGCCCATTTCCGCCATCGTCTTGTCAACGTCGAAGAAATCGGGCGACTACACCCAATTTGCGGGTCCGACGGGCGAAGTGCGACCGGGACACACTGATCTGGTGAAGTACCACAAGTCCAACGGGTTTGTTGATATCCGGGGCGGAGGACGATCGAGTTACCGAGCGACCATCAGTGATGTCATCGGCGGTTCCATTGCTCGGATCATCCTTCGCGAGATGTTTGGCACCGTGATCCTGACATCCATTACGCAAGTTGGCACTCTGCGAGCCAGCCAAACGCTAACGCAACATTTCCAAGATTTGGTCACCGAAACTGGCAACCTTCAGATCGATCCAAAGAGGATCGAATCGATCGAATCCCAACTCGCTGATGCCGAAATCCAATCCATTGATTCTGCGTTTGCAGCCAATGCGGCGGAGCTGATCAAAGAAACTCGCAAGGACGGCGATTCGTTGGGCGCGGCGGTCGAAGTGGTGGCCTTAAACGTTCCTCCACTGCTTGGTGAACCTCTTTATCAGAGCCTGAAACTGCGACTAATGGGCTCACTTGGTGGCCTGCACGCCGTCCAAGGATGCGAGATTGGTGACGGTTTCCAGGTCGTCCAAAGGCGGGGAAGCGAAAACAACGATCCGGTTCGCTCCACCAGCTACGCGAGTAATCATCATGGTGGACTGCTGGGAGGCGTGACGACCGGTATGCCACTCGTTTGCCGCGTTGGATTCAAGCCAACCTCGACCATCAATCAACCGCAACAATCCGTTCGCAAAAATCTCAGCGAAATTGACTTTCGACTCGAGAAAGGACGGCATGACCCCTGCGTGGGCGTCCGCGCCGGTGTGACACTTGAATCTAGGGTCGCGATCGAACTACTGAATGCTGCGATGATGCATCAATCGCAGCGACTTGGACCCGATCTTTCAAAACTGTTTTGACCACCGGCCAGCCGTGCCTGTGCTGGCAAGCCGTGCCAGCAAACCCAACCCCCACCTCCCGATTGTCCCAAATCCATCATGAGCGACGCTTCGATTCCTCTCCGTGTGGCCCTCGGCGGCGACCACGCCGGCTTTCCACTCAAGCAAGCGGTGGCAGCGAAATTTTCGCCGTTGTTAACGGAGCTGATTGACTGCGGGGCTCACGACGAATCGAGTTGTGATTACCCCGACTTTGCAATCGCGGTTTCTCGCAGCGTCCTTTCGGGCCAGGTCGACCGCGGTATCGTCGTTTGCGGCAGTGGGGTGGGGGTCAGCGTCGCTGCTAACAAGATCCCTGGCATTCGGGCAGCGATTTGTCACGACACCTATTCGGCACACCAGGGCGTCGAGCACGATGACATGAACGTCCTTTGCATTGGTGGTCGGATCATCGGCTCGGAACTCGCGTTCGAAATCATCGAAGCGTTCCTGGCGGCTTCCTATTCTCCTCAGGATCGACACGCTCGCCGGCTAGAAAAGGTGCTGGAAATCGAGCGTAAGGGCCTGGAAGCACTGAAATAACGAACTGCTGGCAGACCAAATGCTCGCACGCAAAGCAAATCCACCAGCACCGAGCACAGATCCCTTCGCGAGCCCCCGCATCGGCTGCTCCATTTCCTCCCTTTGGACCGGGCTTTTTCCTCCCTTTGGACCGGGTTTCTTCCTCCCTTTGGACCGGGTTTCTTCCTCCCTTTGGACCGGGTTTCTTCC
>JARGNK010000018.1:50922-61329 GCA_029213145.1 Rubripirellula sp.
GTTTCTTCCTCCCTTTGGACCGGGTTTCTTCCTCCCTTTGGACCGGGTTTCTTCCTCCCTTTGGACCGGGTTTCTTCCGGTCAGGTAATTCGAAATAACTGAGCTTAGGCGTTGTGGGGTTTTTTCTGCTTTGATAGGTTACCGGGCCTGCCGCGCCAGGACACGGTGTTCCCGTGCGCGCACTTTGACGACCCCTCCCGTTCCTCTAACCCCCTGAGCGACGTTCACGACCCGGTCGTCGGTCGATTCTCCGACTCGCTCACCACTGGAAACCGCAATGGTAAACCGAAGCCTCATCCGCAACCTCGACGATGACGATATCGCCAATGAGCTGGCGGTGCTCGCCCCTGAAGAACAAGCCGACGAATGGATCTTGGAGTGGCTGGAGCGCGAACAGCAAGACTACGCACAAGGCGAGATCGTTGACGGCCGAATCGTCGAAGTGAACGACGAATGGGCACTCATCGACGTTGGATTCAAAAGCGAAGGCACTGTCAGCCTATCCGAGTGGGGCCCCGAAGAAGAAAAGCCAACCGTCGGCGATACCGTCAAAGTCCTCATCGAAGAGATGGAGGACGAACTGGGTGCGGCCGACGACCCCTATGGAATGATCTCGCTGAGCAAGAGCAAAGCGGAAAAGATCATCGAATGGGAAAAGATCATTGGCCAAATCAGCGAAGGCCAGGTGGTCACCGGTACAGTTATTCGCAAGATCAAAGGCGGATTGCTTGTCGATATCGGCGTCAACGTCTTTCTGCCTGGCAGCCAAGTCGATATTCGACGCCCGGGAGACATCGGCGATTTCATCGGCCGCGTAATTCAAGCAGAAGTGCTGAAAATCGACGATACCCGCCGTAATATCGTGATCAGCCGACGCTCGCTGATCGAACGACAGCGAGAAGAAGACCGTGCCTACTTGATGAAGGAACTGGAAGTTGGCCAGATCCGCAAGGGTATCGTCAAAAACATCGCGGATTTCGGAGCCTTTGTCGATCTGGGCGGCATCGATGGATTGCTGCATATCACCGACATGGCTTGGGAGCGAATCGGGCATCCTACCGAGATGGTCTCGATCGACCAGGAAATCGAAGTCAAAGTGCTTCACATCGACCGCGAGAAGCAGAAAATCGCGCTCGGCCTCAAGCAAAAAGACCGCAATCCTTGGGAAAACATCGAAACAAAGTACCCCGTCAACTCGGACCACAAGGGCGAAGTCGTCAATGTGATGAGCTACGGTGCCTTTGTGAAACTTGAGCCAGGCATCGAAGGTCTGGTCCATATCAGCGAAATGAGCTGGACCAAGCGGATCAATCACCCCAGTGAATTGGTCAACATTGGTGATGAAATCGACGTCAAGATCCTTGGAGTCGATCCCGAAGGCCAGCAACTCAGCCTCGGTATGAAGCAAACCCAGAAAAATCCATGGGACGAAGTCATTGACCGATATCCCGAGGGTCAAGATGTCACCGGTAAGGTTCGCAACCTTACCAATTACGGTGCCTTCATCGAGCTCGAAGAAGGAATCGACGGCTTGCTGCACGTAAGCGACATGTCCTGGACTCGAAAGATTGGTCACCCCAGCGAATTGCTCGAAAAAGGCCAGGAAATCAAGTGTCGCGTCCTGAGCGTGGACGAGTCCCGACGCCGGATCGCGCTTGGACTGAAGCAGCTTGATAACGACCCCTGGGATGGCGATATCCCAGACAAGTACCAGCCAGGCCAACTGGTCAAGGGAACGGTTACCAAAATCACCAATTTTGGGGTCTTCATCGGCCTTGAAGACGGCCTGGAAGGATTGCTGCACATTAGTGAGTTGTCCGATCAGAAAGTCGAAGATCCCGAGGAAGTCGTCCAAGTCGGGCAAGAAATCGAGGTCAAAGTACTCCGCGTCGATACAGATGAGCGGAAGATTGGACTTTCGCTCAAACGTGTCGATTGGGGCGAAGAACAGGAACGAGCGGCTGCCGAAGCCGAAGCTGCCGAGGGTGGCAACATGACCTCGGTTGACGACGGCGACCTCAAGGGTGGTCTAGGCGGTGGCGACGGGCCTCTGATCCCAACTGACGGTTGAGAGAAGGCTCAATGAGTAGCCGCCGGACGAGCGCCGGCGGCTGACTCGGCTCGTTACCTACACTGGGTTAATCCCCTTGGAACGAAAAAAAGCCGACGGGATAACCCGCCGGCTTTTTTCGTATCCTGCGATGCCGGTCGGGAAACCGGCAATTGTTCGTCAAAAACGGGTCTCTTCCCAACCCGTTTTCGATACCCTCTAGACGAGATTTTTACGAACAGCCCAAACAGCTGCCTGAGTTCGATCGCTTACGCCGACCTTTCGTAGAATGTGCTGCACATGCTCTTTGACCGTTTCGTAGCTGATGCCAAGCATCTTCGCGATCTCTTTGTTGGTCAGGCCCAACGCCATCTGACGAAGCACTTCGCTCTCTCGCTGAGTCAGTGGGACTTCAATATCCTGGCTAAGTCGAGGGGTTGCCAACGCACCCGTGACACGCCTGAGCTCTTCGCGTGTCCAAGCCGACTCGCCAGCGGCGGCCGTCTGCAAAGCTTCTACCAAACGCTCGCGAGGAGCCGATTTCAGCACGTAGCCCGCGGCGCCCAGAGCGACTGCGCGTGCGACGTAGGTAGGATTGTCGTACGCAGAAAACAATACGATCGGAAGATCTGGGTGGTCCAGCTTCATCCGCCCGAGGGCGTTCAAACCATCGCCTCCCTCCATCCGAATGTCCATCAGAACAACATCCGGTGCCTGATTCTCGATCGCCTGCAAAGCCTCCGCTGCCGAGCTCGCTTCGGTTTCTACCTGCAAATCGGTGTCTTCAAGCATCAGCCGAAGTCCCAGTCGGATTACCTCGTGATCATCGACAATCAGTAGTTTTTTCATCATTTTCGCTCGCTTAGTGCGTTGCAGACGCACTGTAAGAATCCAGTGAAGAAGATAATAGAATTAGAAGAACGAGCGGGTTTACCCCAGGTTCAAATCGCGGAGTTGCATTGCGACAGAAATGGAGTACGGGGCAGTCAAACCAGTAACACCATTCTCCGTTTGCATCTGAAATTTGAATCGAGTCACTCGCGATGCTAGCGAACCAAATTAGGCAGGACCTTCAGCGTATCTAGGTAAAGCCCCCGGGACAGTTTTTGATGATAACCGAATTAACGGCCGAGTCATTGTGGAATACCCACCGTTAGGTACCCCAATCCCAACCAACCTAGTGGGTACTGAAAAAATTCACCGAGAAACATGGGTTCAAACATCAAAATCCTTGTTTCGGAAACCCGCATGCGAATCTCCAGAAATTCGGATTTTACGCTGTAAATCTTAACGACTGTTGATCCAGATCCCGGCTAGGCAGCTGCCTGGGAGTCAGAAATACGTTTTGCAGCCACCAAATCCCTGTACCGCATCAGCAATTGTTTCATCCAAAAGATTAGGTAGACATTGCTTACAAATGAGATCAGCAGCAACCACGTGACCAGGGGCTGTGAACTCTGACGACGGTTCGCCAATGTGGAGTCACCATGACTGCCCGACGCGAGTGAGGGCGGATCAGATAGGCCCGTAGCTCCCGCAAATGTCCTTCCCGAATTTGGCTTACCCGCTCCAGCAGCCGTTGAAAGGCTGTTCTGCTGAGGCATTTGATAGGTTGCTGGCGGCCCAGAATTTAGTCCCACAGTGGAACCTCCCGCTGTCTGCGGGGTGACGTGGTTGGTCGGCGCGGTGATGACCGTTCCCGCAGCAGGCGTTCCGAGTGATGCCATGGCGGAGTTTCCAGCTCGGGCATTGTCAATCGCCCCCGGTGAACCGGCAGTGCCTCGGATCTGGTTGCCCGTTGCAAAATGACTACCTGGCGTGAACTGGCTGCCCTGGGTGAACTGGCGGCCCTGCGTTTGCAATCCCGAACTCTGATTCCCTCGGCCCGCCGTCGAAGGAATCGGCTGCTGCTGGAATTGCCCCGGATTGGAGCCATAGCTTGTCCCAGACTGACTGGCCGTCACGGGACGCCCCTCTCGGTCAATGGGATTGCCGTAAATATCGACCGACCATGCACCCGCAGCAATTTGTGCAGGCGTCAACATCGAGCGGTTCGGTGCCGCTGACGCATTGGTACGGTTTCTGAATGGATTACTTGCAGTATTCGTCGCCGACACTCCGTTCACGCTGCCAGTGCCGCCACTCGCAGTGCCACTAGTCGCAAAACCGGGGTTACTCCAAGTCGGGTTATTCCCCGACACCGCAGATGGGGATCGCCCAAACGTATCACTGGCATTCAATCCGGCCGGTGTCCCGTTGGACGAATTACGACTGGTGGGTGGTAGCACAGGCGCAGGCGATACAACCGAATTTGGGTTGGTTGTCGTGATGGATGGCTGATTTTGCCCTAACTGAGACCACTGACTATCGCGAGAATTCGTCGGATCGGTTGAAGGACCACCCGGGCGAACGGTTGCCATACCTGTAGATAAACCAGCCGAATTTGCCGCGTTGTTGATTGCGTTTGATAAGCCGGCACTATTACCGCCGGTGAAAGGAGGCAGTGTCGTGCTACCAGGTGTTCTTGTCGCTGGGGGCGGAATGACATTCCGAGCACTTGAATCGGCATGTGTTGCCGGATTGGAAATTTCTCGACTAGCCGCGTCGACCTGCGCCGTAGTGACAGGCGCTGGACTGCTCAAGCTCGGCGGTAAGGCAAACCCAGACGCGCTAGTCGTGTTGCCGGTCTGCGGTTTCATCACCGCTTGGCTGCTGCCAGATTCGATCCCAGCGATTGGAATCACCATCGATGAATCGGACATTTCAGGAATTGGAATCAGAGCAGCATCCTCTGCTGCAATCCCCGCTCCACCGACACCCAGATTCGCTGAGCGGCCAATATTTGACGGCATTTCCTGCGGAGTGATCCGCGGGAGCGGACCTTCGCCAATCTGCACCACAACCCGGGAAACACGTCCACGAACGGCCGGATCGATCGTGCTACTGATCTGACCAAGACGCGGCAATTCCTGCAGTTGATCCGGCGGAATCTGGATAATGTATTCCACTCCGCCTCGATCATCGGGTTTCCAGCCGTATGTAATGCCGCCTGCAGCGAGCAACAACAACAGCGTGGTGATTCCGCCCATCGTTTCATCCTTGAATGACGATTCTTCCCAACATAGGTAGTGGGAATGGTAACCGTGCCAACCGTTTCATGGAAAGAGAGAAATCACAAGGCGGGGCTCAACTACTCCATCAAGGAACGATAGCTAGCAATCAATTGATGACTAGCCAATGCGATTTCATCCATCGAGTTGAAACGCCCGACACCGAACCGAACACTGCTGCCAGCCTGGGAATCATCCAAACCGAGCGCCGACAATACATGGCTCGGCTTCGCTTCAGCTGCACTGCAAGCTGAGCCACTGCTAAAAGCAATGCTGGTGGTGGCCGCCATCCAAGCCTGGCCCTGCAGATTGGGTAGGCGAAAGTTGAGATTTCCCGTTAACCGCGAGCCTCCACTTATTGCCGGGCCATTCAAGCGTATTCCCTCGATTGCTGTGTTCAGGGAATTCCAAAGCGCATCACGAATCGACCGATCCCGCTCTGCATTTTGGCTGATTCTCTGAGAACAGAGCCGCAAGGCGGTAGCAATCCCAATGGTGCCGGCCGGGTTCACCGTCCCGCTGCGAAGGCCATGCTGCTGTCCGCCACCGACCATGAGCGGACGAATTCGAACACGTCGATTGGAGTTCCCGACGACTAGCAATCCGGTCCCCTTTGGACCGTAGAATTTGTGCGCAGTCGCACTCAGCAGATCGACGTCGACTTGCTTGGCATCCACCGACAACCGCCCCACTGCCTGGGTTGCATCGCTGTGAAACAATGCCCCGGATTGATGACAGAGATTGGCAATCTCGGCCATCGGTGCAATCGCACCGATTTCGTTGTTGGCCCACATGACCGATACCAACGCGGTATCATCGTCGATCGCATCGGCCAACCGATTCAAATCGACCACGCCGGCGTCCGCTTCTCCGTCCTGGGCGACCGGAACTCGCGTGACGCGAAACCCTTGCTTTTCCAAGACATCGAATACATCCAACACTGCCGGATGCTCGGTTGTCACAGTCACAATGTGCCGCCGTTTTTGTCTTGGATGCGTACAGGCTCCAAGAATGGCCAAGTGATTACTTTCGGTGGCCCCACTGGTTATCACAATCGAATCGGCCGGTACACCAAGATCTTCGGCCAGACTTTCGATCGCCTGTTCCACCGCAACCTTGGCTTCCTGGCCTAAAGGGTGCCCGCTGTGAGGATTTCCGTAGTGCTCACTGAACCACGGCAACATCGCATCGACCACGCGAGGATCGCAACGCGTGGTCGCATGATTATCGAGGTAAATCATCGTGCAGGTTTCTCCAACCACTCATCGTTTGCCAACGTTCAACACCCACCCGCTGGCGTCTCTCAACTGGCCTCGTACAACGCCTTGATTGCCAATTGGCTCCAGGTTTCTAAACGATCCATTTCTTGAATCAACTGCTCGACACTGACGAATCCACCTTCTGCCAAGTCAGACTCGTTGCTGCGAACATCAGGTCGCTCCAAGACAAAACGATGCACTACCCCGAGGTGAACCTGCCCCACGTCGTTTGACGGATCGTAAATCAAACCATCACGGTATTCCTGGTAAGGGGAACCCAAGCAAACCTCTTCTTCCAACTCTCGACGCATTCCACTCGAGTAGGGGTCAGCCCCATCGGCAGCATCCTCGCGACTGATGTGCCCACCAATTCCAACGCTGCGTTTCGCGTGCAAGCGGGACTCTCCACCACCACCGCCGCGAGTGTAGGCAAATAGCTTCTTACTGCCGTTTTCGTCAGTCCATTCCAACAAAACGTAGGGAATCAGCTGCTTGTAACTTGGATCTGTTTCCATTTCACTGCGTGGCTTAAACGACAGCTGATCACTTTGCAAAATAGGGGTCAGGAACCGATCGACGTCGGCTTCAAAGCCTTCGACCTCACCGATTTCTCGAATAAAGGACTCAGGAATGACAAGGATGTGCTCTTCTTGGAACGCCACGATCAAACAACTCCTAAAGGTGGTCGAACAGGTTGCCCTATCGTAGCGAACCCAGCCTCCGCTTCTAGATTGGCAAACCGTAACTTCCGCCCAGAGAGTGTTACCAACCGACCGAACGGACGTCCCGGTATTTGGAAAAAGCATAGTGGCGAAACAAAAAAGGGCGATGAATCGCTGTCGTTGCCAAAGAAGCACTCAAACGAGGATCAATCACTTCTGCATTCACATCCCGGCACTTCTGCATTTGCATCCCGGCACTTCTGCATTTGCATCCCGGTCCAGAGTTTCCCGGGTCCAAGCTATCTTCCCGCTCTTATTCTCTAGCCGCGAAGGCTGCTGCAGCATGGAAGTTTCTGAACAAGGTTGGCAACTTTTAGTGCCCAAGGGCCATCGGGCACGGCCTGTTTAGCCTGCTTGCTTCAGATGCCGGTAGGCTTTTTCGGTGGCAATCCGTCCTCTTCGAGTTCTTAGAATGAGCTCGCTCCTCAGCAAAAACGGCTCGACTTCGTCCTCGAGAGTGTCACCACTGACATTCATCGTGTGCGCGATCGCCTCTAATCCGGCGGGACCACCAACAAAGATCCTTGTCAGCGTATCGAGGTAGCCACGGTCCTGTTTATCTAGACCGAGCGAATCGATCCCGATCATATCAAGTGCCGCCTCGGCGATTTTTGCGTTCACATTGCCGTCAGCTTTACTTTGGGCGTAATCACGAACCCACAACAGGCGATTATTGGCTAATCGCGGTGTACTGCGACTACGAGCAGCGATCACCTCAGCGGCGGGATCATCAACCGACACTGACAACTTTTTCGAATTGCGACGCACAATCTCGCAAAGTTCGCTGGCAACATACCAACCAAGGTGTTCGCGAATTTGAAAACGATCACGCAACGGTGCGCTCAGCATCCCAGCCCGTGTCGTTGCCCCGATCAGCGTAAAGGGTCTCAATTCATAATTTAAAGTCCGAGCGCTAACACCTTCGCCCAGGACGATATCAATGCGGTAGTCTTCCATCGCCGTGTAAAGGTATTCCTCGACGGTCCGGGGAACCCGATGAATTTCATCGATAAAAAGAACGCTGCCTTCGGATAGATTGGTCAGATACGGCAACAGATCTTTGGGCGCTTTCAATCCCGCCCCATTTGCCATTTGAACGGTGGCACCCATTTCCTGCGGAATAACGGTCGCAAACGTGGTCTTTCCCAAGCCTGGAGGCCCATCAAACAGGATGTGCCCGAGCGGTTCCCCCCGTCCCTGAGCCGCCTCAATTGCGATTTTCAATCGCTCGATCACGTCCCGCTGCCCCACCATTTCGTCCATCCGACGAGGGCGCAGCGAGCTATCCTGTTCGCTTTGGATCTCGGCCGGCATTGCGGTCTCGGGATCCGTTTGTTGGTAAACTGCTTCTCGTGCCATCGACGGTTTCACTCCCTTGCGGTTTACTAGTTTTACAGCCTGACACCGCGGTTGCGAACCGCAAAACCTGAGTTGAGCTTCTCATGCCCCCCACTAACCAGTTTTCGGCTCACTGGCATGGATTTACCCAGATGGCTGATTACGAGCCACTGGTGATTCGCCATGCCCTGGGCTGCACATTAACCACCACAGATGGCCGAGAGCTCATCGACGGGGTGGCAAGTCTGTGGTGCAACGTGCATGGGCATCGCCACCCGAAACTAGATGCTGCCGTCCGCGAACAGCTCGATCGTGTCGCTCACATCACCACCTTGGGCATGTCATGTGAGACAACCGAACACCTCGCGGAAATGCTGGTTGCAATCTCGCCCGGCGATTTACAGCACGTTTTTTTCAGCAGCGATGGTTCTTGCGCCGTCGAATCTGCACTCAAAATGGCATTCCAATATTGGCAGCAAAGGCCGAACCCCAAACCACAAAAAACACAATTTCTTGCCTTAGGGCAGGCTTACCACGGTGACACGACTGGATCTGTTTCGTTGGGAGGAATCAAGTTCTTTCACGATCTTTTCGCACCAATTCTCTTCTCACCGGTTCGCGGTCCCGTTCCCTGCAGCTACCGACTCCCCAACGGTATCGGTATCGAGCAAGCAGCGGAATATTATGCCGGTCAAATCGAGGAGTGCCTGCGAACGCACCACAACCAACTAGCCGCAATCGTCATGGAACCACTGGTCCAGGGCGCCGCTGGCATGATCACACATCCAGCCGGCTTACTGGCCAAGATTCGAGCCCTGTGTGACCAGTACGATGTGCTGTTAATCGTCGATGAAGTTGCCACCGGATTCGGACGCACCGGTAAGCTGTTTGCCTGCGAACACGAACAAGTAACACCTGACATCCTTTGTTTAGGAAAAGGGCTTACCGGCGGTTATCTACCCATGGCCGCCACGCTGGCACGAACCAAAATTTTTGAAGCATTTCTCGCGAATGCAGCTGATGCCAAACAGTTCTTTCATGGACACACCTTCGGCGGCAATCCGCTGGCCGCCGCCGCTGCGATTGCCTCGATCGAATTGCTTCAGCAACCCGAACTGCTCGAATCAGTAAATGTGAAAGCCGGACAGCTTCGCGAACGACTCAATGAGCTAGCCAAACATCCAAACGTAGGTGACATTCGGGGCAGAGGCTTCATGGTCGGTATTGAGATGGTTGCCGATCGGCAAACGCAAGCCAGCTTCCCTAGTACGACGCAACTTGGGCGACGAATCTGCAAGCGTGCTCTCGACCACGGAGTATGGATTCGACCGCTGGGAGACGTAATCATCGTGATGCCACCGTTGGCAATAGGCGACGACCAGCTAGCAACCTTGTCCAACGCTGTAATTGAATCCATTGAGCAAGAACTGGCCTCCGACGAGGTCGATGCGGCTCGATTGCTCAGAAGTAGGTGAGTGATGATGGACGAATCAAGCAAGAAACCGGATTCTGAGCAAGATGCGGATACTGAGAATCCACTGATCGACATCAGCGATGCTGCGATCGTGGCCAAGTATGAACCTTACTTGCGGATGCTCGCCCGCACCCAACAGCGGCGGGCATATCAAGCCAAAGTGGGCGCTTCGGACATGGTCCAGCAAGCAATGCTGCAGGCAGTTCAGGGACTTGACGGATTTCGAGGCCAAACCGAGGCGGAGTTCCGAGCTTGGCTGCGAAAGATACTCAGTCACCACTTATGTCATCTCGACCGAGACATGCATCGCGACAAGCGGGACGTCCGTCGCGAGCAATCGATGGAGCAAAAGCTGGCGAAATCATCGCTGCGTTTGGAAGGCTTGTTAGCCATGGAAGGCCCAACACCAAGCCAAAAAGTTGCCCTGGGTGAGCATGTGTTGCTCGTTGCAGAC
>JARGNK010000018.1:61342-70865 GCA_029213145.1 Rubripirellula sp.
GAATCTCAGCGTGAAGCGATCCGACTGCACTATCTCGAAGGCCTGAAATTGAGTGAGGTCGCCGAAAGAATTGACAAGTCAACCGGGGCAGTCGCTGGGTTGCTGCACCGGGGCATGAAGACACTGAGGTCACAATTGGATCAGTGAGGCGAGCCTGGGTGGCTTTGCGCGGAACCCATCTCGCAGCTACGTTGGTATTAGTTTCTCCGATCACTCCTTGATTGCGTTCTCATGATCCGAACTCGATTTGCCCCCAGTCCCACCGGTTATCTCCACATTGGCGGAGTCCGAACAGCCCTCTTCAATTGGCTTTTGGCCAAACAATCCGGTGGGCAATTTGTGCTTCGGATCGACGACACCGATCAACAACGTAATGTCGCCGACGCAATCCAACCCATTCTCGATGGATTCCGTTGGCTAGGAATGGACTGGGACGAAGGCCCCGATGTCGGTGGCCCGCACGAACCCTACTACCAATCGCAGCGTGCTGAGCGATACCGACAAGCCGCTGAGACGCTCCTAGAAAGTGGGCATGCCTATCGCGACTACTCGACGCCAGAGGAATACGCCGCCCAGCGTGAAACGGCCCAAAAAGCAGGTGAACCATTTGTTTATGATCGAGCCTGGATGGCAGAAGACGATGCGGCGGCAGCACAGTACGAGAGCGAAGGCCGCAAGCCCGTGGTGCGATTGAAAATGCCCCGCGAGGGCACCTGCGTGATCGATGACAAAGTGCGCGGCGAGGTGCGAATCGAATGGTCCAGTGAACAAGACCATGTCATTCAGCGAAGCGACGGAAGCTGCCTCTACCACTTGGCCAGCACGATCGATGACCACGATTTTCGAATTACCCACGTCGTACGTGCCGAGGAACATCTGCCCAACACGGCGCGGCAAATTTTCATTTTGCAGTCACTTGGCTATCCACTACCAACCTACGCCCACGTACCGTACGTCGCTGAGCCTGGGGGAACCGCCAAATTAAGTAAACGGAAGCTCAACAAATACGAAAAGAACAAAGACTTTGCCCAACTCTTCTCCCAGGGCCAAGCGATCGCACAAAGATGTCAAATCCCCGTGGAAGCCGATACGTTCAATCCGGTGATTGTCGACTTTTATCGCGAGATTGGATTCGAACCAGAAGCGATTCTGAATTATCTGCTGCTGCTCGGGTGGTCGCTCGATGGAGAAACCGAAAAGTTCACAATCCAGGAAATGATCGATCAGTTCAGTCTGGAACGAGTCAATAAGTCGCCCTCGAAGTTTGATCCCAAGAAACTGCTCTCCTTCCAGGCCGACACCTTCGCGGCCCTACCTCTGGAAGATCGGATCGCGAAGACTCGACCATTCGCGGACCGCGCAGGTTTGTTGAGCAACGAAGGTTCCGAGCAAATGCTGCATGCTGTCGTCGAAAACGCGCACGATCGCCTCAAGATGGCCGGAGACATCTTGGACTTTGATTACTTCTTCTTGGACACTCCCATTGAGTTCGACAGCAAAGCGTTCCAAAAACGAATTTGCAAACCCGCGCAAGCATGCGAACTGCTCAAGCAGTGCCAGGAACACCTCTCTTCCGAAGACCGCTGGGATGCTGAATCAGTGGAACGCTCCATTGCCGCGTTTTGCGAAAAAGCGAGCATTGAGCTCAAAGAAATCATCCATGCTTTGCGGGTCGCAACGACCGGAAAGCCGGCTGGATTTGGAACCTTCGAAACATTGGCCATCTTGGGCCAAGAAAAAGTGCTCGGGCGGATCACTCAAGCGCTCGAACATGCCGCGACAAATTGCAGCACCTAAGACCAGATCTGAAAACTCGGCAGTGGAAATCCGACGCCGGTCGCTACAATGGAGGCAGAGGAATGCTCCTTTTCGATAACGGTAAAATCTTCATGCTTCGCTCGCTAAACCAATCGTCGTTGCGATTTTTGCTGCCTATCCCGCTGCTGCTGTCGATCTTGATGATGGCCGGGTGCGAAAGGGTCGAGCAATCGGCGGTGTTCAATCCGAATTTGGTGCTGACCACGAAGTACCAAATCACGAAGGATATCCCGATGGACCAAGCATCTGAAGACTCGACATGGATCGTCGAGAAAATGTTTGGAACCCCTGATAACCCCAAGCTACCCGAGGTAATGACCGAGGATGAATCCTTCGCATCTATCGTGTCGATGGATCGATTAATGAAGGCCTCCGGTCCAGCCGAAGCGGAGGGCCGTGGTCTCTACCGAAAACATTGCGCTCTTTGCCATGGCGTTACAGGAGACGGAAGGGGGCCGAGTGCGGCCATCCAAAATCCCTACCCACGCGACTATCGGATGGGCAAGTTCAAATTCAATTCAACCCCAGGAGGGGTCAAACCGACTCGTGAAGATTTGGCTGGCCTGATTCGGAATGGTATCGGTGGCACCGCCATGAAAAAAATTGATGCGTTGACCGAAGAAGACATCCAAGCATTAGTCGATTACGTAATCTATCTGTCGATCCGCGGTGAACATGAACGACAGCAAATCGAAATCGCCATGATGGACGGTATCCTGGAGGATGGCACGCGTTTGCTGAACACTCAGTTCGCATCCGAATACTTTGATCAACCCGGCATCATCGAAAAACTCGAAACGCTTTCCGAAAAGGAAGAGGACGAGCTGAGCGAGGAAGAAACGGAACGACTCGAAGCCTACGAAAAATTCCAAGAGGACTGGGAATACGCGGAGGATTACGTTGCCGATATCGCCGAGTCTTGGCTCGAAGCCGAAGAGGAAACACTGCAGGTACCCGAACCGCCAACCGATTTCCCGTTGGCGGAATCCCGCGAGCAGATCGATGCCTTCCGAGCATCGGACCAAGCTGCAGCCATCAACGAATCCATCGAACGTGGCAGAAAACTCTTTGTTGGCAAAAACGCTAATTGCAGCAAGTGCCATGGAGAAAAAGGACTCGGCGACGGACAAACTACTGACTTCGATGATTGGACAAAGGACTGGACGCTCAAAGTCGGCCTGAAGCCCGATGATCGTGAAAAGCTCGTCCCTTTGCTGGCTCGTGGTGCCATGCTTCCTCGAAACGCCATCCCAAGGAACTTTGCCGAAGGAGTCTTCCGCGGAGGCTCCTCATCCAACGATTTGTATCGACGGATCACCCAAGGAATCGATGGCACCCCCATGCCGGCTGCCACCTTTGTTGAAGGGCAGTTTGAAAAGGAAGATGTCTGGCACCTGATCAACTTCATTCGATCTTTGCAAAAACCTGCGGATCCCCTTGAATCCGTTGAGCCAAGTCCTCAGGCTTAGCATCTCAGACTGGCGTCTGGAGGTCTGGGACCTTGCAAGACTCCCAAACCAATGAATAGCACCTCGCGGACGAAGGTCCAAAGCTGAATCAAGTTGGTTGGCGACTGGTCGCACCTAGCGATCCGATAAACGACTGCCCACCGCGAACAGCCAGACCCCGCAGCGTGTCAACAACCAGTGTGCCAACAGCCAGACGGTGAAAACCGGAATGCTAGTAAGGTTGAACGTGAAAAAGGAACCGACAACGTGACCGAATCATCCGAGCCGCGTGAAAGCAAAAACTTCGTCGAACAGGCTATCGAAGAAGACCTGAAATCGGGCCGATTCTCTGGGGTTTTCACCCGGTTCCCCCCCGAACCAAATGGGTATCTACATATCGGCCATGCCAAGAGCATTTGCCTAAACTTTGGGCTCGCTCGCACTCATAGCGGCACCTGCAACCTGAGATTCGATGATACGAATCCAACCAAGGAAGAAACCGAATATGTCGAATCGATCATGGAAGATATCCGCTGGCTTGGCTTCCAGTGGGATTCGCTTCACTTCGCCAGTGACTACTTCGACCAACTCTATCAGTGGGCTGAAAAGCTAATTCAGGGGGGGCACGCCTACGTTTGCGACTTGAATGCTGAAGAGACCCGACAATACCGAGGCACGCTTACCGAACCGGGACGCAATAGCCCACACAGAGACCGTTCCCCGGAAGAAAACCTCGACCTCTTTCGCCGGATGCGGGACGGTGAATTCGAAGACGGATCGCGGGCCCTGCGTGCAAAGATCGACATGGCTTCGCCCAATATAAATTTGCGCGACCCCGTGATGTACCGCATCTTGCGGGCCACCCATCATCGCACAGGTGACAAATGGTGCATCTATCCCACCTATGACTGGACTCATGGGCAAAGCGATTCAATTGAGGGAATCACATTTTCGATTTGCACCCTCGAATTTGAAAACCACCGGCCACTTTATGACTGGTACTGCGAGAAACTTGGCATTCATCACCCGAGACAGATTGAATTCGCAAAACTGAAACTCAGCACGTTGCTGATGGGCAAGCGGCACATGATCCGGCTGGTCAAAGAAGGATTCGTCACGGGATGGGATGATCCGCGAATGTTCACCATCCGTGGCTTTCGCCGCCGCGGATACACACCGGAATCGATCCGAAACTTCTGCACCGATGTCGGAGTTGCAAAGTTCAACAGTACGATTGAAATCGTGAGATTGGAAAACTCGATCCGCGAACATCTCAACCGGATTGCCCCACGCCGCATGGCGGTACTTGATCCTGTCAAACTCACCATCACGAACTGGCCTGAAGGTCGAGTCGAGTTGAGCGAAGCGATCAACAATCCGGGAGACCCAGATGCCGGCAAACGTGAAATACCCTTTTCTGGCCAACTTTACATCGAACGTGACGATTTTCGCGAAGAGGCTCCTCGCAAATTCTTTCGACTCAAGAAGGATGGTGCTGTTCGGTTGAGGGCCGGATACATCGTCGATTGCCATGATGTCGTCAAAGACGAGGACGGCAACGTGATTGAAATCCTCTGCACCTACGACCCGGAATCAAAGAGTGGATCGGACATTTCGGGCCGAAAGGTCAAAGGCACAATTCACTGGGTCAGCGCAGAACATGCAACCGAAGTGGAAGTACGACTGTATGACCGTCTATTCATGGTGGATGACCCCAGTGTCGTTGAAGAGGGCAAGACCTTTGTCGATCATCTCAATCCAGATTCACTAAAGGTTGTCACCGGCTACGTTGAACCTGCATTGGCGAAAGCAGAAGTCGGTGAGCGAGTTCAATTCGAACGTCTTGGTTACTACATCGTCGACATCGATAGCACAGCGGACAAACAAGTCTTTAATCGAATCGTCCCCCTCCGCGATACCTGGGGAAAGATCGAAGCAAAAGGCAAGAAGTCCTAGCAAAACGATTTCACGTGAACTGCGATAAACCGATGAGTGTCATCGCGAGCCGCAACCGAACATCCCATAACCAACTCATTCATTTGTAGTTGACGGCGGGACCGCCAACATGATTCCAGGCCGCGCGGTGACGAAGATCCAGTTCCCAGCGATCGATTTGACGAACCGGTCTTTCGGATCCTATCTCGCAACTGCTTCAAGAGCGTCTGTTCACGTTCGCCGCTTGTAGGATCATTCGTCCTAACTTGAGTCGTGCGGTCGACCTGCAACGCTGGAAACAATGCCGGATTCAGAGAGCATTCCGGCGAACGTGCAGCACTCAAAAGCCCGAGACAAGACCGCGTAAAACTGCGGTGGTTCGACGAGGCAAAAGAATTTTCAGGAACGACTTACGCAGCGGACCTGCCACTTTAAGCCGACGAGAACGAACAGGCGTCGTTACCCCAAGGCGTCGTCACCCCCAGGCGTCGTTACCCCCAGGCGTCGTTACCCTATTGCCTCGGCACCAATTCCGAGCAGCCGAAGAGATTGCGTTGAGCCCCATTTAGATAGGGCTCTTTCTCGCAACCACTTTACCACTCAGAGTCTCGAATCCCTGCGCAGCAACCGAAGCTTACATCTTTTCAAAACGCAATCTTCGTTCCCTAGCCGTCGCTAGGCTCAACGTTTTCAGCACGCGGTCCCTTGGGGCCTTTGCCCAAGGTGTAGGTGACTTGCTGACCTTCGCGCAGGTCGTCGAAATCAGCGCCGTTCACTGCAGAGCTGTGAAAAAACAAATCGGTTTGATCGTTTGGCCTTGAAATAAATCCAAAACCTTTATCGGTGATTCGCTTGATAGTTCCTTGTTCCATTTTCAATCCCGTACTCTTCGAATGTTTGTGCCAATCTCGCTTACATGAAACGTTCATGCAAACTTTCAGGCACAGTGGATGTTAGTGCATCGACACGGTTGTTCGCCGCGACGATACGTTCATAATTTGATTTGCTAGTTAGTTAGTTCTTCGCCGTCGCTTCCCGATTCATTCGCACGATTCGAGCCTTCAGCTTCTTCATCTGTGTTCTCATCTGCACCATCAGCATCCTGGGTCATCAGAGACGGCCCCGCAGCTTTTCGTGCGATCCGGCGTTGCCGTTTCTCATCAGCTTTGCGTTTTTTCTCAACGGCTCTTTGTTGCTTCGCAAATGTGTTTCTATTTTTAGCGATGGTTGCGCTCCAGGCTGTTTAGGAAGGGTGCAGATATCGTATCAGTTTGCTGCTGCTTTTTGACGCCCAGCTCGATTTGACGCGCCCGTCTTTTTTCCGCGACCGGATGAACGGCGATCTTGCCGCCCTCGATTCGAGTTGCGGGCGCGAGGATTGCCGCGAAACGATTTGCGGTACCCAGTTTTTCGCGTCTTCGAAGAGGAAGACGAAGAGCGGAAATCGGACTCAGGGTTTTCGACGGTCAGTCGCTTACCCGTTAACTTTTCGATGGCCCGCAGCTCGTCACATTCGTCTGGCGTGCAGAACGAAACAGCAGTGCCCTCCGCGCCCGCCCGTCCAGTCCGACCAATCCGGTGAACATAGCTCTCAGGATCAACGGGCATGTCATAGTTGACGACGTGGGTAACACCTGCGATGTCGATACCGCGAGCAGCCACATCGGTCGCGACAAGAACCTGAACCTTTTTTCGCCGGAACGCTTCAAGCGCCTTCTGCCGAGCGTTCTGAGTCTTGTTGCCATGAATCGCAGCCGCTCGGAATCCAGCTTTCTCGATTTTCCTTGTCAGACCATTGGCACCGTGCTTAGTGCGAGTGAAGACAATTACACGATCAACGCTCTCACCACCAAGCAGTTTTTGGAGAGAAGTTACCTTCTTGTCGCGTTGAACGAACTTAACCACTTGCTCGATCCCCTCCAAACTTGACGATTTGGGAGTCACATCAATCGAGATGGGATTAAACAGTAGTTCGGACGCGAGTTTTCGAATTTTCGGCGGCAAAGTCGCTGAGAAAAACAATGACTGTCGGTGACTTGGCAGTTCAGAAATGATTTTCTCGAGGGCTGGCAGAAAGCCCATGTCGAGCATGCGATCTGCCTCATCAAGCACAAAGAACTCGACGCTACCGAGGTCAATATGCCCTTGCTGCATCAAATCGAGCAAACGACCTGGAGTTGCAATCAACACATCCACGCCACGGCGTATCGCCCTCACTTGGCCTTCCTGACGGACACCGCCGTAAACCAACGCCTCGCGAAATCGAATGTGCTTTCCGTAGACGCGAAAGCTTTCACTGATTTGGATCGCCAATTCTCGAGTCGGTGCAAGAACTAATGTCGTTGGTCGATTCGGCCGAGCAGGTGGCCGTTCATTCCCAAGGTAGTCGAGGATCGGGAGGGCAAAAGCTGCGGTCTTTCCGGTCCCTGTTTGAGCACATCCCAACACATCCCGACCAGCAATCGCAGCCGGAATCGTCTGTGCTTGAATCGGCGTCGGCTGTTCGTAACCTTGCTCATTCAATGCACGCTGGAGCTTCGGGAAAAGCTCCATGGAGTCAAAAGTATTCAAGTATTTATTCTTCTTCAAATTGCATGGTGTTTTGTTACTAATCCAATATCGAACGGGCCGCTGGCGGTGTGTGAGTGGCAAAAATGGGCCCTCACGAAGCCGCATTACATTTGGGTACCGAAAACGGTTGGATCGTTGGCATGCCACCCGGCGTAGAGACCACAACACCAAGGGTGCCGGTTCTAAAACTGCTTGGGAGAGCGACCAATTTTTACCGACAGACAACGCCCGCCGGGGGATTCTGGACTAATAAGAGAGTCACAGAAAAGGATGCGTTTCCCAGCAACGCGAGTCGCAGCGTAGAACGATCACGGTGATCGATAAATCAACAGCAGACGGCGAACACTTCGTTCACCAGGACGAGAAACTGAGAGCCTGATCTCAGGGATTCTTCTCGGCGGTCGCATCACGGCAAGCAATTCACTTGCGTCTCATTCAATCCGACCATTTCAACCGACATTCGACGTGTCGCCGAACACCTGTGCCTCCGTAGAGTACAACCGCTAGCTCTAGATGCCAAGGCCAAGTCAGGGAAACCGAACAATTCCATTCCTAATGCCTGAACACTGTATCGCTTGGACGGCAAGATCCTGCGCAAGCCGCTTACCTCGCCAGACGCTCAGAATTTGATCCAGGGTTTCTCTAAGCCCCGACACCATCCCCCAAAGCCCCCTCGTCAACTCAAATTAACGAGTCGCGCCGAAACGCCCACAGCATCAGGACGGCCGAATTGCCGGCCATCAACCTCTCCATGCATTTCCTCGCCTTTCTGGGGAATCGGGCGACACATCGCTTTCTTTTGTCTTCCAGACAATCGACGGCAGCCCGTTTACAGACTGCGTACCACAGAAGACGCCGAGTACCACCGAAGACGCCGATGCCCCGTCAAACCACCAAATGTCCCCTCCCCATCGAGCGGAGGGGAGGTTAAACTATCGTCAAGCGGTGGGCGTTGTGTACGATCGCCCGCTCAACCAACGGCAAAGCTGCTGCCGACGTGGTTTGGTGCGGTTTTCCGGCATCAAGTCTCGGTGGAGACGTTCTTTCCGGCGCTTCAAGTGAAGCTCCAATGACCGTCAACCTCGTTTTTTGCTGTGCATTCGTTCGTCTTCAATGAAAGAATTTCAATGGTATCAATGCGCGTCCGTGATCGTGAATCGATTCAGGAGGCGGTCCGCCGGTTCAGAAAGCTGGTGGAACGAAGCGGTCTAAAGCGAGAAACACGGCGCCGTCAATTTTACGAGAAGCCGAGCCAAATCAAACGTCGTGCTCGCTTACGAGCTGAACGACGAGCAGCGAACGCCAGGCGTGCATCCACCCGCCGGTAAGGATCTGGCCGTACTTCCACTCGCAGGTAAGGATGCGGCGGGATTCCGATGATCTGACGATTGAGGTTTTTATTTTGTTATCGACATCCGAGCAGCGCGTACTCCTGACGTTCCACCAGTACTTGATGACTCCCGGAAAAATGCTCTGTTTTTCCGGCCCAAGCCTGGAAAGGTATGTTACTGACTTAGACCGCATGGTCGACAAGAAACTTCTCATCAGAGAAAAGTTCAAAGGTGGCTACTCCCTCTCCAGAGCGGGATTTGCGGCGATGAAAGACTGCGTTGAATGCGACGATGAAGACGCGTCCAACCGCGTCACTTAAAGCACACGCCAAGACAGCCTCTAGGGGTGAGAAGTCACCCCCACTTGCCTCTCAATGCTAGGACGTTGCGAAGGCAGGGTCATTGCGAAGGCAGGGTCAT
>JARGNK010000018.1:70965-74421 GCA_029213145.1 Rubripirellula sp.
TTGCGAAGGCAGGGTCATTGCGAAGGCAGGGTCATCCGTAGCGGTCGACCTTGACCGCCAATCGGGAAGCGAACCGCAATCTGTTCACCGCGAAAATCAATTGCCCGCCCCTCATACTTTCAAGCCAGGATCGGCCCCGCTGAAGGACCGGCAAACTGCTCGCTCTTAGCCACTTGTGATGGCAGAAGCGCCCCAGATTCCTAAGGCCGCGACTTCTTCGCGACCCGCACCCCATTTCTTCGCGACCCGCACCCCGCGATATTTTTAAAATCCGTGCGCAGTCACACCAACGATTTGGCTGCGAAACAACCGTGCAAAATCCCGCACCTTCTCAAGCTCACAAACCATACGCTGGCCTCCCGAACCATCACCAGGCCAGCAACACTCGCTAGCTCAGCCCGAGGTAAGTGGATGTCGTGACCAGTACACAGATCCCACAAGCTACTGAGAATGCCGGTAGAGCAAACGCATCTACACCCACATCGAAATTTAGCACGTTGCTCAGCAACAAATAGATGCTGCCCCCAAACATAACCACAGCGAGGGAAGCCACCACGACGCGGCGCGCCCGGCGGTCGAAACGACGGCAAACGTGGGACAGCCCAAAACCAATCAACAGCCCGACACCGACAAACAGCAAAGCTGGGCCGAAATAGCCCACCGCTAGTAATCGCACGACTGCTGCCACGTCATCGATCACACCGAAATACCAATAGTAAGATGCTAAAAAGGCTGGCCCGATCAAACAGCAAGCAACTCCAATGACCAAAGCCTTGAACAAAGGAACCTGATCGCCGCAGCCGGTCTCACCCTCCACCAAAGAACCTTCCGCTGGACTTGCCGGGGAAAAGGGATTTTGTTTTTGTATTTTCATTTCGTGGCCCGCGACAGGGACATGCAAAAGTGGATGAACCAATCCGTCTTTTGACCACCTCGTACCCGAACGTTTCTCACAGGCAATCCGCCAACAATCGCCAACAACAATTTGAGATAGACCGTCAAACTGCGTTGATGCACAACCACTCGCAGCTTACCAGATTCCATTCGCTGACATAAACGAGCAGACTTCGCAATTTCAAGAGCTACCCCCCTAGCCACACCCACCTGCAAAATCACTCGCTGACGCCGACGAAATCCGAACAACAAACAACAACACTTTGAGAGTATTTGATCCAGCATTGAAAATCGTCGTCATCCCAGAACCGGATCCAAAATGTCTGCACATCGACACCACGTTCACAAATGAAAGCGGGCAAATGTTCGAATCCCTGGCTTTACGCACTCGCCTCTGCATTGAGCACACGGAGCGGCACGACTGAACAGTCGCCCCAAGCAAGCCAGCAGCGGTTGCACCATTTCGATGCGATGGCAGGTTTTCTGCCAATGCTGCGGCAGCGTTCTTTCCATATCACCTGCCCCTACAACGAGGCGACCGATTGGGTGCCCCCGCCAGCCTCTCCCTTTGCTGGGCTTCATGATGCTTGCATGACTCCGCACACACATCCCAGGCATCGGATTCAGGCAAACAAGTGAATCAATCTGAGGTACTGCGACACAGTGGCTGTTGGGGAAAATACGCCAACATGCCTGGTGGTCGAGACGCAATCACGGCAAGAGCAGATCAGTACAGGCAAAAACCTACCCAATCTTGAGAAGACGACGATGGCTTATGACGGACAGAGGACCGCATTAGATCGCACCCCTCTGCCAAGCAAGTTCCCCCACGCAAGGCTGCATATGAAGGAATTGCCTTGTTCCGGCTGACCGTCGTTTGACGCTAGCCACAGCATTGCTGTGGCGAACGCTTTCGATAGTCAAGCTGTTAACTATTCGGAATCTCGGCTGACTCCTCTTTTGATTTGCCATCACCTTGTTCATCAGCAGACTCGGGAGCAGGCTGACCAAACCCGACAGCTGCCATCACGCCTTGCTTAATTTGCTCAGCAATGTCGGGGTTTTCGATCAGGAAATTCCGGGCCTTCTCTTTTCCTTGCCCCAAGTAAGTCTCGCCCAATTTGAACCACGAACCGCTGCGATTGATGATCTTGTGAGTCGTTCCAAGATCCAACAAATCCCCTTCGTAGCTGATGCCATTGCTATGCATCATGTCGAACTCGGCGATCCGGAATGGAGGCGCGACTTTGTTCTTGACGATCTTCGCTTTAACCCGCTGGCCGACCTGCTCCTCACCATCTTTGAGGGCACCGATCCGCCGGACGTCGATGCGGCAAGAGCAATAGAACTTCAATGCTCGACCACCTGGCGTGGTCTCAGGGCTACCGAACATAACCCCAACTTTTTCGCGAATCTGGTTGATGAAAACGACAGCACACTTGCTTTTCGCAATCGCGCCGGTCAACTTTCGCATCGATTGACTCATCAATCGTGCCTGCAAACCGACGTGACTATCGCCGATTTCACCTTCGAGCTCTTTTTTCGGAACCAGTGCAGCAACGGAGTCGACGATGATGACGTCCACCGCGTTACTCTTGACCAGCATCTCACAGATCTGCATGGCCTCTTCACCACTGCTGGGCTGGCTGACCAACAACGTATCGAGCTCCACCCCAATTTTTTTTGCCCAACTCGGATCAAATGCGTGCTCCGCATCGATGATTGCAGCGATCCCGCCCCGTTTCTGAGCCTCAGCACCGATGTGCAACGCGAGCGTCGTTTTGCCGCTCGATTCAGGACCAAAGACCTCGATCATCCGCCCCCGTGGAATTCCTTGACCACCGAGTGCGATATCTAACCCAAGGCTGCCAGTTGGGATGCCATCGATTTGTAATTGCTGCGACGCGCCGAGCGGCATAATCGCCCCATCGCCAAACGCCTTATCGATCTGCTCAAGGGTTGTTTTTAACCCCGGCTCCCGTTCCAGAATTGCTTTCATACCGGGATCGACTTTGGATTTCCCCGACGCTTTGCTTTTCTTTGCCATCCGCTCAATCCTTCCTTCGAAATGCTGGAGTATTCACCTTTGCGTGCCTGGCACCCGGGTACCCCCACCGCAAAACCAGTGAACGTTCATATAGTACCGAATGGGCGAGACCAACACAACCAAAGGTTGTTGATCAATCAGATCACTCTTTCAATCAGGCCACTGCGTAGAAGTATCGAATGGAGCTGGGACACGTCTGGTCATCCTGCTGCCCGATAAAACGAGACAGGATGCTGAACCCCGCGACAAATCCCAGCTACCGAGCAACAAATGGCATTGGAGCTAGGAACAGTGATCCATGGAAAACCGAGCGGCACGCTGCGAGCTGGAATTCTGCTGGCACTTCCAGCGCGAGCAGGATCGCGGCGGTCACTTTCAACTTAAAACAGCTCCGTCGCCATCAGCCAGCCGCAGTTGGCCATTGAGCCATCTACTTGCCCCCCTGACTCCAGCCCCGGCCATTGATCGCGACTAAATTGATCGCGACTAAATTGATCGCGACTAAATTGATCGCG
>JARGNK010000217.1 GCA_029213145.1 Rubripirellula sp.
AGGATTCAGTCGAACACGTTACAAACAACACCGAGTGTCGTCCGATTTGCTGGGACGTCGCACCGACTCGGAGAAAAGCAGCAGTGCCCAGGGCGGGACTCGAACCCGCACAGCCGCATTTGGCCGGGGGATTTTAAATCCCCTGTGTCTGCCAATTCCACCACCTGGGCGTTGGCGATGACGCCGATCATGGTGAGATCCGTGCCTTCGCCGCTAATAATGTATCTCAGTGTGCCAATTCTCGCACCAAGGCTAACCACAAAAATCTATCCCAATCACTTCGCCTCCTACGCAAAATTTCCAACCCGAGCAGAACACTTCACGACTGACTGGTTTGACACGGAAAGAATAGTCCGGGATCACAAAAATCGTCGTCAATCACCAGAAACCAACGGAAGCGTTTGCTTTCCTTCGGCACTACGAATCGCAGTTTCGATAATTTGTTGGCCAATTCTCGCGATCTCAGGTGACAGTGGTCCTTCAATTGGCAGATCCCCCTCAATTCGAGTCAACATGTATTCAATCCCGTTACGCTCGCCCTCCGGAAGTTCTTGGACCGGATGATCGAATCCTTCCGGATGCTCGGCGGTTTGAACTCGTACGGTCTGCTCATAGTCGTAACTGGAAATCGTGCCCTTGGTGCCCCGCACGACAAATCCACATTTCGGCTGCGGCTGATGCACCCAGGGATCGGTAAATGTCCCCCAACGGGTCTCGAACTTGGACAATCCGTTCTCGTATCGAGCAACCGTGACGCTGTGTTCATCCACTTCCAACCCGGGTGACGCTGTCGTAACACAAGTCACCTCAATCGGCCGCTGTCCACCGTTGAACCAAGTCCCCAGAGTGACCCCATAGCCAAGATAGTCACGCAATGAACCGCCCCCCGCTTCTAGCTTGTACCACCAACTCCGTTGCTTCTCTTCTGGGGTCGGTTCAAATTCGACCTTATCAGCCCCGTGATATAGCGGCCCTCGATTGCCGCCGTAATGATGCACCTCAAAGACATCGCCAATCATCCCGTCGCTGATCAAACGCCACATCGTGTAATAACAAGGCTCCCACCGAATCGGCCAGTTGATCAACATTTTTTTCCCCGTCTTGCCGACCGCTGTGATCATGCGATCGGCATCCGCTAAGGAAGCGGCAAACGGCTTTTCGATGAATAAGTGCGCACCAAAAGGAGCGATCTTTTCAGTCCACAAGGCGTGCTCACCCGTAGGAGGACAGAGAATCACCAAGTCGGGATTCGTCGCCTCCATGCATTTTTCGTAATCCGTAAAGACATCAGATATCGGGATACCCAACGCTTCAACAGCGGGATTCATTGCTTCCCGATTCTCATCACAAATGCCAACGATATCCGCATCAGGATGCTCCGCCACGTTGCGCAGCAAATCACCCATATGCATGTGAGAAAAGTTAATTCCGGCAATCCGCCATCGTTTTTTCATCGTTCGGTCTTTCAGCTTCGTTCAGTTTCTTTCAATGGATGAACCAGGTACACCGACCGATGGACTGCGTCCGCCAGCTCATCCGCAGACAGAGGCAGAAAGGACCACTGACAACAGGATCCCAAAGAAAACATGCCGTCATGTCGGTGCCGGAATCTTAACATACTAAAATTGATCGTTTCAGAAGGCTGAGCTCCGCCGTCACCATCTTGCACCCCATTCGCCCTATGCATTTGAAGATTCCCACGTGTCTGACAAGACTCACCAACGTGATGGCACGACTGCACCCAAGCTGTGCTTTCGGAGCAGCATGGATCATCGGGTGCTTCTTGATGCTCACCACTTCGGCCAACGCTACAGAGAACGAACGACCAAACTTGGTCGTGATCCTCGCCGACGACCTTGGCTATTCTGATTTGGGTTGCTATGGCGGTGAAATACGGACACCCCATTTGGACCGTCTCGCTCATAACGGCCTGCGGATGACGCAGATGTACAACGCGGCCCGCTGCTGCTCCACCCGCGCGTCACTGCTCACTGGTCTTTATCCCCACCAAGCAGGTGTGGGAGCGATGTCTGCCGATAATCACAAACCGGGCTATCGCGGATTCCTGACAGATCGATGCGTCACCGTGGCTGAACGATTGAAGGCGGCTGGTTATCAAACGTTGATGTCGGGAAAGTGGCATCTTCGCGGTAAAGGCAACCCGCTTTGCACTCCTACCGAACGTGGCTTTGACGAGTTCTATGGCCACTTCCGTGCTTACGCCAGTTACTACCGTCCCGATCTGTTTGTGCGTCACCCCGCCGGGCGAACCCAACCGCAATATGAAGCAAGCAATTTTTACGCGACCGACGCGATCACCGATCAAGCGATCGAGCTGATGCAATCGGCCGGCCGCAACCAGGCTCCTTTCTTTTTGTACCTCGCCTACAACGCTCCACACTTCCCTCTGCAAGCTCCCAAAGAAGTGATCGATGCATACGCCACCACGTATCAAGTCGGCTGGGACAAGATTCGACAATCACGCCTGCAGCGCATGCTAGACATCGGTATCGTGCGAGAGGGAGCCGAGCTTTCCCCGCGCGGGCATGTCACCAAGGTACCAGAGAGAAATGGTGACTCACCTTACTACGATCAAACCATTCCGGCCTGGGACACCATCGACCCGAATCGGAGGGCTGATTTGAGTCGTCGCATGGCGACCTACGCAGCCATGGTCCAAATCATGGATGCGAACATCGGCCGCGTCATCGACCATCTGCGTCAAACGAACCAATTGGACAACACCCTGATCGTTTTCCTCTCCGACAATGGCGCCTGTGCGGAGTGGGATCCGTATGGTTTTGACAACAATCCGTATCCGAAAAACCGTTTGTACGAAGGCGATTCCCTGCAAAGCATGGGCGGACCGGGCACGTTCCACAGTTACGGCACCGGATGGGCAAATGCCTGCAACGCGCCATTGCGACTCTACAAACACTACAACCACGAAGGCGGCATCTCGTCTCCTCTAATCATGCATTGGCCCGACGGCATGTCGCGAGGTGGCGAAATTGATCGACGTCCCGCGCACATCACCGATATCACTGCAACGCTACTCGATCTCGGTATGGCGACCTACCCGCAGCGAAAGGGAGACCAAGAAATCCTGCCGCTCGCTGGCCGCAGCCTCCGGCCGGTCATCGAAAATCGACCGTGGGACACCCGTCCGATCTTTTTTGAACACGAAGGAAATCGCGCCGTCCGTATCGGCCCATGGAAACTAGTCTGGACCAACTATGATCAACGCTGGGAACTTTATCAGATCGATACCGATCGATCTGAGTTACACGACCGCGCGGCTGAATTTCCCAACCGGGTTCGCGAGATGCAGGATTTGTGGCATCGCTGGGCTGCCAGTCATTTCGTCGAAACCCAACGCGTGCAACAACCCGAATCGGGAATGCCCAAGATCTATTATTGGCCCGCTGATTGAAGCAAGGACGAGGCATAAACCATGACGATGGAGCATCCCATTTCTACAGCGGCCAACCAAGGTGACCAGAAACCGGAACCGATACTCTTTTCCCGGTCGCGGAGAGCCGTTGCTTGGGCGGTCCACCTATTCACCGCGTGTGGATCGGTTTGCTGCCTGCTATCCATCGACGCCGGAATCGAACACCAATGGAAAGCTGCCTTTGGCTGGCTCGCGCTCGCCGTATTCATTGATGCGGTCGACGGTGCACTGGCTCGCGCGGTAGGCGTCAAGGAAGTGTTGCCTAACTTTAGTGGCGAACAACTCGACAACATCGTGGACTACGCCAGCTATGTGCTCGTTCCAGCGATTTTACTCTATCGGGCTGAACTGTTACCAACATCCTGGTCATGGTGGGCGGTCGCTGGGATCGCGCTGGCATCGGCCTACCAATTCTGTCAGAGCGACGCCAAGACTCCGGACCATTACTTCAAGGGCTTTCCCTCCTATTGGAATGTCGTCGTTCTGTACCTCTTGGTGATGAAGCTCACTCCAATTGCCAACCTGATCATTGTCTTGTCACTAATCGTCCTAGTGTTTGTCCCCATCAAATACGTCTATCCATCAAGGACACCGCATTTTCGCAAGTTGACACTTACACTTTCCAGCCTCTGGGGCATCGCCCTCATTGGTATCGTTTGGCAACTTCCCGATCCTTCTTCATGGCTTGTTTTTGGATCGCTGCTATTCGTAGCTTATTACCTTGGGATCAGCCTTTATTTAACCTTCCACCGCTCGCGCCAAATCGACTAAGTCGCTTGCTTTCGGTCATCGTCAGTTGCTGCACTGCGAAGAATGAATGAGCTGCCGAGAATTCCGTTGGCAGATTTACAAGGTGCAAATACCAATGCCGTCGATCCCTCTCATGCACTGCTGATCTCGAGCTAGCAGTGGTTTCCAATTCGTTCAACCGTTCGATCACTCGGCGGATGGAGAGCAATCCTGTTTTCCGGTTTCAGCCAACGGTTGCGGCGGATCAATCTTGCCCGTGACCCGCGAGACCAACCAGATGGTCAGCAATCCGGTCAACATGGCGAATGTGCGAAAGGGAAAATCACTCCCACTGGGACCCTGCCAGGGATAGGGAATGAAGGCTGGCAGTCCAATCATCGGTTCGCCTCCTCCCAACCGAAGTAGCAGTCCCATCAACGCACCAGTGATCGCGCCAGTGCGGTTCGCGTGACGGTTGAAGAGCACCATCACCAATTGTGGAAACAGCACGACGTAGACCAAGTCGGCACACAGGTACCACAGCACGTAGACACTCTGCACCGACAACGCGAGACCGGTCGCTGCCAACCCGACCACTAGAATCGCTATGCGGACAACGTACCGAAGTTCTCGATCCGATGCTGACGTTCGAACCAACGGTCGATAGACATTCCAAGCAAACATCGACGAAGCTGACAGAATTGACGAATCGACAGACGACATCACGGCCGCGGCGACGGCGCCCAAACCAACCGTTGCCACCACTGGCGGAGTCAAGTGCCGCAATACGTAAGGCAAAATCATTGCGGGTTGTTCTGATGGGTCGACACCGGTCGGCCCCCAATCGGCCACCGCACCGACGGCGCCAAGAATCACTGCGGGAATTGCCATCAACAGACAACCGACCGCCCCAATCAGTGACAGCCGCATGGCGGTTTGCTCGTCCTTGGAAGCCAAGACGCGCTGAAAATACACCTGCCACGGGATGCCGCCCAAAATCAGCAGCAGTGCCATATCAAACCACAACCAGACACCGGTGCCGGAGGGAAACGGTGTCATTTCAGCCAAGTAACCCGTCATCACCGCTTCGGCACCACCAACATTTCGAATCGCAAACGGAATCGCGATGCAAAGTCCCAGCACCAGACAAACCAATTGAACGACATCGGTGTAGGCTACCGAACGAAGTCCACCCACCATCGTGTATCCAACGGCGACAGCAGCAGAGAACAGAATCGAAGCTGAAACATCAAATCCCAATACCGTCCCAAATGTGGTCCCAAGGGCAACCAGTATCGCGGCACTCCAAAACACCTCTCCAACCAACGCGGGCAAAAACAAGGCGGCCGCAACTCGCTTTCCGTAACGAATTTCGAAAGGGTCCAAGAGTGTGGTGAAGTTCATCCGCCGCATTCGGCGTGCAAAGAACAGCCCTCCTACTGCCATGCTGAGAGCGTAACCCCACGGTGCCATCGTCCACACTAAACCACGCTGCGAATCATAAACAGCCTCTGCGGTACCATTGATGTAACCGCCACCAACCCACGTGGCAACCATCGTGAAGACACCAATCCACAGCGGCAGACCTCGATTGGCCAACAGCAAACCACTGGTTGTGCCGTCTTCACTCCGCCGACCAGCGGCGAACAGACCGACCAGCAAGATCAGTGAGTAAAAAACACCAACGCTCAAGAGTTGCCAACCCAACGCGCTCTCCCTTCAATCCACACGTTTAAATCGAGATCCAATGTCCCTGTATCATTCGCAAGGTGAAAACCCGAGTGGTGTGCAAGTGTAAACCGTCAGACGCACCTTTCGCAGCCGATCCGGCAAAGGATTTTCCAAATGTGTGCTCAGCATTTCGACCGGCCTAGCTGGATCGCATGAAGATCAAGCGAATACGATCGCAATTCACGAGAGATTACCACCTTCGCAATGCCATCACAAAAAGAGATTGTATGGCATAGAATCCGACCACCTGAGACTTGTCTCGGTCGTGGTGCGAAAAGAATGATCAGTCAACATCGAGTAATTGTTTGAGCCGCGTTTGAATCGCGTCCGAATCTCCGTCCACTGCGAATCGTTTCACTCGACTTGACTGTCCAGATCGCAGCGTGACGGCCGATTTTGGCAAGCGAAGTGCTTTCGCCAGAGATCGAGCGATTGCGTCATTCGCCCTCCCCTTCTCTGCCCTTGCAGAAACCTTAATCTGCAACCGACCATCGTGTTCCCCGCCCACCGATTCCCGCTTGGCCCCCGGAGTCGCGTGTATTTCGATAATTACCATAGTAAGTTCAACTTGCCCCCACATCCTCGACAGGCTCTCCAATCCCGCATCATTAAAGTCGGACCCTCATCGACATTGAACCGAAGAAAATGGTTGTTTGAATGACCAAGACTCTGGCGGTGCCAGAGCTTCATCCTCGATCGCACAACTTGCCAGATCAGTCATCTGCTGCACTAGCCACACTTTCACCATTTCGATCACAACGCAACTGAAGAGATCATCAGCGATGGGCGACAGCACCAACGCAAGACAGCATCAACGGAAGACAGCATCAACGGAAGACAGCATCAACTGAAGACGGGGATTCACTGTGATTTTACGAGCTACAGAATCGGCGACGGGATAATCGACCTCGCTCCAAAACTACTCCGTAACAACGCTCTGGTATTGCCAGCGGAGCAACGGCAAATCAACAATTTAGAGGCTTGAAGCTCCATGAATTCGCAGCCGCTTTGACTTGAGTAAGCTCACGTCAAAACAATGTACAACCTGCACAGCATTCTTATCATAACCCAGGTATGAAACGCACCATCCTATTGTGTGGCACGAACGAGGGAATAATCGCGTGAAGAATCCATCAGAATCTCCCGATCACTTTACCGAGTCTCAGCCAGCTGATCACGGCTGGATGGAACAAGCCCTCCAACATCGCCCATCTACGATCGGACTGCTCGTTGCCAATGCGGTTCCATTACTGGGGGTCTTCTTGTTTGGCTGGAGCACATTTGCAATTGTCGCACTCTATTGGTCAGAAAACGTGATCATTGGGGCCATCAACGTCCTGAAGATTCTGTTTGCCGATCCCAGCCTGGAAAAGATGCAATCACAAGTCCAACCGAAAACCGGGGAAGAGCGTGAGCATTTTGAAGACATGACCAACAATTGGGATAAGCATTCCAAAATCCTGCACCGAATGAAATTTTTTCTAATCCCTTTCTTCATCGTTCACTACGGGCTCTTTTGCACCGTTCATGGCATATTTATCTTCGCCTTGCTTGGGCGGGGAGGCGATGCTGTACCGAAAATGCCAAGTCTCGGTGGGATGTTGCAAGTGTTTACCCAAGAGCACCTGTGGTGGGGAGTAGGCGCATTGGCCATCAGCCACCTGATCTCATTCGTCACGAACTATCTGGGGCATAAGGAATACAAACAAACCAATCCCATCATCCTGATGTTTCAGCCCTATGTGCGCATTGTTGTCCTGCATATCGCCATCCTGCTGGGAGCATTCGTGACAATCGCGTTGGGAAGTTCCGTCGGCATTTTAGTTTTGCTTATCGCCGGAAAAACGATACTCGACCTATCGTTGCATTTGCGTGAACACCAAAAGTTCAATCCCAGCCCCAGCTTGTTATCGATGCGATGAAGAACAAGCAATCTTGATCGCCATTTCAATCTCCAGGCTCACGGCATCAGAGATTGCCACCCTCGATTTCGTAGGCATCAGTGTTTACTGGGCATCAGTGTTTTCTAGGCATCGGGATTCTGTCCCCATCAGGATTCTTAGGTGTTCGTTTTTTTTACCAACAAAGGTGGCATGGGACAGTCGAGCAAATCCGAGATTCCTCGCAGCAATTCCGCCTCCTGCCAGGTCACATGGCCATCGGCACAAATGGCGGCAGCACACGCATCGACCAATCGACCGCGATGCTTCGCAGAAACACGATCCAGCTTTGCCAACACGTCTTGAAGACCCGCAAGATGACATTCTTTGCGTGGCACTCGTTTCAGTCGAAGCTCGGGCAAGAGTTGAGCACCCGCCTCAAACGCTTCCGCTGCTCTCTCCTCTGAATTGCCAGCTGAGGCAACTGTGGAGAGTAACGTTGCACATTCCGACTGCAGGCGTTGCATCCCGTAGTACTGCACCGGCGGGCTCTTGACCACATCGAACTGCGGTTGCAAGTGCCGCATCACGACTTGAGCGAGCATCCATTCAAACAGATTGATCTGACGATCTGCTTTGGCCAAAGAAACAAAGCAATGACGAAAGTCTTGATATTGCTTCATCGACATTGCTTTAAGCGAAGGCAACGCGAGATCAATCAGCGGCAACCTGGCCCGAATGTCCAAACCATCGATTGAATCCTGTAGTTCCACGACCAGCTTGACGACATCCGGTGTCGCGTGCTGCTGCAATGTATCCATTTGGACCTTGCGAATCTCTGGCTGCTCGTCGAGCAACAATCCATAAACAACAGCCCGTGCTCCATACGGTTCCCGCACCGTTTCAAGCACGACACCGTCTAATTGCTTGATTACTTCTGCCGCATAGTGCTGATGCTCGGTCGTCGGATCACCCACGTGCAGGTAGGCTTCATCGATCAACGAAATCGGCACTTCGCCCGCATCCTGAGCAGCATCGCCCGCCGCCGCACCAGCTGCGGAAGCCGCACCAGTCGCCTTGGACGCGGCACCAGCGAAACCAGCTGACTGCCCACTGGAAAACGACTTGGCACTCGGGCGGCCTTTGTAAAATTTCCCATCCCAATTTGGCTCAATCGCGCGAATTCGCTTCGGCAGCGGTGGATGCGTTGCCCATAATCCCGCGATACCCTGCCAAACACCCTCGGCGAAATACATGTGACTCATCTCAGCTGCGTTGGGAGCCTCCAATTGCGATCCGGCGGTCGATCCTCCAATTCGCTTGAGCGCGCCAGCGATTCCCCCCGGATCACGCGTGAACTGGACAGCGGATGCATCAGCCAAGTATTCACGCTGCCGTGAGACAGCAGCCTTGATAAGGTTCCCGAAAAATGTCCCGATGAAACCAAGCACAATTGCTGCTACAGAAACCGCCAAGATGACCAAGATAATTTGGCCGCCGCCGCCTTTGCCACCGCTCCCCCCACTTCCTCCACTTGAACCTGACCGACCGTGCCCTGCGTAGACGAATGTTCTAAGTAACACCTGCCCCACCAAACCGATCAACAGAATCCCATGCAGGATCCCAATCAGCTTGATGCTCATTCTCATATCGCCATTGAGAATGTGGCTAAACTCGTGTGCAATCACTCCCTGCAATTCATCGCGTGACAGATTCTCTGCACAACCGCGCGTGATTCCCAAGACAGCATCACTAGGTGAGTAACCAGCGGCAAACGCATTGATCCCGTCCTCGTCCAATAAGAACACAGGTGGTACTGGGACCCCAGAAGCGATTGCCATTTCCTCGACGACATTCATCAGTCGCCGCTCGACACCGACGCTAGTACCAGGATAGATCCGCCGTCCCCCTAGACCTTCGGCCACACGCATTCCGCCGCCATGTCGCAGCTCCCACACTTTAAAGAGGGAGCCTCCAACGATAATAAGCAGCGACACCAAACCCGCGATCGCGGGAATGACGTAGATTTGGGATTCGGGCCGACGATTGGTTCGTTGATACTGAAAATCGACGGCGACGAAAGTGATCGCCACCACCGAACTCATGATCAACACGACAGCAATGCCGAACAACACGACCAGCCGCCAGGTGCTTCGCCGAGCATCCGATTGACGCTGATAAAAATCGGTAGTCATTTAGTCGAATGAAACCTTCGGTGCTTCTGCGATAGCTTCGCTGTCAAATTCCAGCAGCTGCGCATTCTGAGAGTGTCCAAACATTCCAGCAACCGCTACGGGTGGGAACGTTTCCTTGTAAGTGTTGTAAGCCGTTACCGAGTCGTTGTATGCCTGACGTGCAAAAGACACTTTGTTTTCGGTCGATGTAATCTCTTCCGTCAATTGCGCCATGTTCTGATTCGCCTTCAAATCAGGATACGACTCTGACAAAGCGAAGAGCCGACTCAACGCACCTGTCAAACCCTGCTCCGCACCGGCAAGCGACTGAATTGCCGCCGCGTTACTCGGATCGGCAGCGGCGGCTTGCAGGCCTGTCACAGCTTGATTCCGAGCCTTGATCACTGCTTCCAGCGTTTCACGCTCGTGCGACATATAGCCTTTAACCGTTTCTACTAGGTTCGGGATCAAGTCATAGCGACGCTTTAATTGCACTTCGATTTGAGAAAATGCATTCTCATAGCGATTCTTTAATCTCACCAATTGGTTGTAGATACCAATCACGTAACCCACCACCAATAAAGCCACCACACCGATGACGGCTAACACAATCCAAATCATGCTTTTTGCTCCAAATCTCGAATTAAAACCGC
>JARGNK010000218.1:0-3525 GCA_029213145.1 Rubripirellula sp.
TAGCGTGACCAAGATTCTCAGCCGCGAGCCTGCGTGATTGTCTGAAGGTGCGCGCTGAAGCTGCCTCTGTCGCACCGGTTCGCGGACGGTCAGCATCAAATCACTGACCGATTCCGCGCAACTAGGTCGATACCTTCAGCATCTTCCTCAACAGTCGCTTGGCAAAACGAGATGACCTCTCAAATCAATGCCTGTCCCCAACTTTCCCGTCGCTTCGCAAAACGAGATCACCTCTCAAATCAGTGCCTGTCCCCAACTTTCCTCGTGCCTGTCCCCATCTTTCCGTGCCTCTCAAATCAGTGCCTGTCCCCAACTTTCTCGCCTCTCAAATCAGTGCCTGTCCCCAACTTTCTCGTGCCTGTCCCCAACTTTCCCAACTTTCATCTGGAAGGGAAAGGTGTACTGCGAATTCATCGAACGGGACTGGCTGAATAAGTTTTGGCATGCTGGGCTTCCAAAGCACCATCCGAAGATGCACTACTACCTAAACACGTTTCCTCATGCAGATGGACGCGCACGCCCCGTTGGGCCGGAAACGAACCCGCACTCCGTTCTGGGATTCACCAAGTGGTTAATCGAAGAGATCAAGATGTGTCCACAAAGTGGAAAAGATGGTGAGTGAGCTTCAATCTCGCAGCAAAACGGACCACGCCACCGAAGGCACATGAAGGAGACGCACGCGAAGGCACAAAATCACGAAGGCTCAAGACTACTTGCTCCATCTTTGCGTCTTCAAGCCTTTGTGTGAGATTCAGAAACGAGTCCAGGAGAAGACTTTCCGGAGAACCGTGATATTTCTAAGTTGAATTCACAGTGGATCGGTAGCAAATAAGCATGAGACTCGACCAGTGGCAGGCAGACCGCGAAGCATCCCAAATGTCTGCTCCCCGCAAAGTGAGACCGACAAGATGAGACCATGGTGTACCCGATTGCTCTTTGCAATGTTGTTGCTAGCCGCTTCGATCTGCACGCGGCACGTCGGAGCCGACGAAACTGATCAGCAAGCATTACCTCCGATCCAGTTCGTGGGAGGCGACACTCGTTTCACTGCTGCAAATCAAGAACGCGTCGATCTCGTTAGGCAAATACCTGGATTGGTCGCTTTATGGGATTTTGTTCATCGGCGGGATTCGTGGCAGACGCTCAATCCATTTACTTCCATCCCGGGAGAACCTGGTAGGCGGGCCTATGAACTCGAACCGAGGAACATATCTCGCGACTTTTGGCATCAGGGACCGCAAGCGACGCTCGCCGATTTTGAATTGCTTGGGCGAGGACCATTCGGTCAAGCCGTCCGCTTTTCGGCTCCTGTTAGGAAAGAGCACTTACCAGTCCTGGCCGTGCCACGAAAGAGTCTTCACGACTCACCTTTGGATATCAATGGAAAAGGAAAATCTGTCACGTTGGTGGTATGGTTGCTTTACGAAAGAGGCAATCATGCGATCGCTGGAATGTGGCATGAGGGCACCGTTACCCCGAAAGGAGAACCGCCCGTAGTGCAGGAGCCTGGCAAGCGGCAGTTTGGGCTTTTCGCTGGTCTGCAGGCAAACAAGGGTGGGATCGGTGCTCACATTTCGGAGAATGGTGGTGCATCGTTTGGTGACATCTACGCTCGGCACCTTGCGTCCGCGCCAACGAAAATGAAAAAGATCCAACCGGATACAAAACCCGCCGATTCCGATTCATACTGGAACGCAGTCGGTCTGGTGTTTGACAACGAAGAAGATCGCGTGACCGCCTACGTGAATGGTTTGTCCGATGAAGTTTGGGTGGAGAATCCGAAAGAGTCGCGATTCTTTCAACATGCCTATCGCGCTTGGCAGCAGGGCCAGTTAGCTGCTCAGGCTGGAATCCAACCCGGTGAGGACGTGAGTTTTCCAAAGGATCAGTTCTATCGGCCTCCCGAGGATAAGCCGGTTGACACGAGAATAGTCGAGCGGACGTCTGATCGCGTCGTACGGCTGGAAACCTATCCGTTCACAAAGGTCGAGGCGACCTATCAGGTGCAGTCTGACGGAACTTTGGGGAAACCACTCAAGCGTGAGTTGGTTGCACTGAAATCCAATCCCTACTATTTCGGCTCTGATATCTACACTCCCAAGTCAATTGAGGAAGGCGGGCCGTTTACAATTGGTCGCGTCATTCACAGCAATCGACACGCAACGCTTTCCGCATGGATCGGTGGTGTCGCCGTCTTCGATCGCGCGCTTTCTGACGATGAAATGAAAAGGCTTGCGACAATTGGGAATTGCTCGGTCATGGTTCAGTAAAGTGTCAAAAACCCACGTCAGTCTTATGAAGAATACAAAAACAAGTTGGTGGATTCGGCTGCCCATGATGGTGCTGCCCGCTCTTTCGATCTTGAACCTGCAGGAAGCCCGGGCAGCGTCAGAGTCGGACGAGATAGTCGCCGTGGACTTGCTGACTGTCAGCGAACCGAGATCGCAAGCTGAGTCACGGATGCGGGTCATCCGGTTGACGACGCGGGGCGGCGCTGCGGGCTATGGGGATTATCTTGAATTCGGTTTTCCTTCCGAGAACGAGGAAGAAACACTGGCACGGTTGGTGAACCGATATGCCGCACAGGATCAAAAAAAGAACATCTTCCTGACCGACCCTTCCATGCGAGCGGTTGGTGTTGGTCATACCATTTTGGGTCAAACTGCCGAGCAAGTGCTCCATGCCCAACCCGTAACTGGTTTGGGCGTTAATGCTCTGTTCCCTAGAGAAGGCTTTGGCCCGATGTGGCAGGGCCCGGGAAAACCAGGACTGGTCATCGCGCTGCAGGCAGCCTTGCTCGACCTCGCTGAGGAAAACGGTCCATGCCGGATGCGGCTATGTTCGTCGATTCCGATTGACCGGGAAGTAGACGGCAAACGTCGGCTGAATACACCAGAAGAGATGCAGCAGGCTGTTACGTCGCTCAAGAAAGCTGGATTTACCGCAGTCCGGCTGGAACTGATTGGCGCCCTCGAGGATGAGATGACGGCGCGTGGTGAATGCGCGCCCTACCGCTATCCGATGGAGGTGCTGGGCCGTATCGACCGCCTGGTGTTGGCGTCGATAAAGGCAGCCGGCAAGGAAATGGATCTGGTCGTCGCCGCTAACATGAACTTGAGTACGGATGGCATGACCTTCCTCGCGCTGCATTGCCAAAGGAACGAGGTGGCACTGCTCGAGAATCCCATGGTGGTTCGGCACCTGCGCGAACAGTGTGAAGCACGCAAGGAGTTCAGCCAGCCTCTTGGGTTTGGCGGAGACTATCACGTGATCGAAGACTTCGTTCAGGGCATCAAGAAGCAGGCTGGCACAGTTCTGGTACCCAATGCCGGTCGCATCGGCGGCGTGACGATGCTCGCTCGGATTGCGGACCTGGCTAAGGAAGCCAAACTAAAGGTGGCTCCAGTGGTGCAAGGTGGTCCTCTTTCATTACTGGCTGTTGCACGGTCGCTTTCCGGCCGCGAGGAGGTGCTTTGGGTGACATCGCCTTACCAGGAGCAATGGCTAAAGAATGACGGTGTGCTG
>JARGNK010000218.1:3535-10565 GCA_029213145.1 Rubripirellula sp.
ACGGAAGGATCTCTGGCGATGGAATCATGTGAGATTGATGAAACGAAGTTTCGGGCAAAGCGTATCGCCCTAGTAGAAACAGAGACCGATCTGTGACAGCTCCGTTTTCGGGTTGGCATGTAGTGGGATCTGCCAGAATTCCCCTGCTTTGTCAGTCCTAACGGGACTTCTGGCGAAGTCCATTACCCGAGAATCAAGTTGTCACAATCAAATAGGGATAAGTGATGGACCACCACGTTATGAGCAACCAGCCAAACCGTCGAAACTTTCTCAAGCAGTCTGCGTTGGGGGGAGCCGCGCTTGCGGGGCTGCCGTCGCTCGGCCTCCCGCAATTTGCATTTGCCTCTGACAAGATGAGCCGCATCGAAGCACTGGAACTGCTCGTGTTGCAACGTAATCGCGAGCAGCGGCGCGTACTAAAAGTCATCTCAAGCACCGGCGTCGCGGGCTATGCGGATTTCCCGGACCTCGACTACGCACCGGCACTGGGCGGTGTCGCCAAGGAGCATCTCATCGGGGCCAATCCCTTTGCCGTGGAAGCCATCTGGTCCAAGATGCGCGTTGCCGGCGTTCTCTGTTCGCATCGCACCGCCCTCGATTATGCCCTCTGGGACTTGGTCGGCCGGGAAACTGGCAGGCCCGTCTACGAACTACTCGGCGGTCCGGTGCGTGACCGAATCAGGATCTACTACTATGGCAAACCGGCCAAACAGCAGCTGGAAAATGAAGACGCATGGCGCGACATGGGTCGACAACTGGCCAAGCAACCCGGTGCGGTAGTGAAGGTCGATCCGTGGCTAAATTTCGAAAGATTCATCGACAAGAAAGCCTGGGAAAATGTTGTCCACGAGCGTGGCGGGAAAATTCCGACCGAAGAGAACATGGCCTTTAACGAAATGGTTTTCCGTTGCCTTCGCGAAGGAGCTGGCGACAAGTTGGACCTGATCCACGGGGGCCACGGTCAGTGCAGCGCCGAAGGAGCAATCGCGACCTGCAAACGACTCGAACAGTATGATCTTCTCTGGATGGAAGAGCCGGTGGCACCAACCAGTAGCATGGATGATATGGCGAAAGTGGCAAGTGCAACGACGGTCCCCATTGCCACGGGAGAAAATCTTCAGGGCCTGGAAGACTTCACTCGTCTGATCGATAAGCGTGCCGCGTCGGTTCTCAATCTGCCGCCGCCCAACGTCGGCGGACTTACCGAAGCACGCAAGATCGCAACCTTGGCCGAAATGCGGGGCATGCAGATTGCGCCGCATTTCTTTTCGTATGGACCTCTATGTTGGGTGGCCATGGCCAACCTTTGCATGGCCACACCCAATGTGTTGATTCTTGAAGCGAACTCGTTGCGAGAAAATCCGTCCGGACCCAGAAGCCTGAACAAGAATCTCTTTTTCAAAGAACCGATCAAAATCGACGGCTACTACTTCGCGCCTTCCGGCAAACCGGGATTGGGTTATGAATACGATGAGAAATTCGTCGTGAGTCGGAAAAGGTTGGGGTGAATAATATGAAGAACCAGTGTTCTATTTTGGCGGCGGTGGTGGCCAAGCAAGGGATGTCCTTTCGACGGAAATTATCATGAAACACTATTTCGCATCATTCTTTGTCTTCATCGCCCTTCTGACCTGCCAGAACGCCTTTGCTTCAGAAGTGCCACACCACGATGTCGACGTCTGTGTGTACGGCGGCACGGCAAGCGGCGTGATGGCGGCCTTGGCTGCGGAGAAAGAGGGGGCCAAGGTCATCCTCATCGAGCCCAGTCGTTGGCTGGGCGGCATGACCGGCGGTGGGATCAACCACCTGGACTGGGGCAAAGGCAGCACCGTGGGCGGCTCGACCTACAAGATCCTGATGGAGGGGGTGCAGGTTCAGGAACAGAGGCATCATGGTGGGCATGCCATACACGGCATCGGCAACCGGCAGTATCGCGAGCGATTCAAGAAGGTGGTCGAAAACCGGGGCATCACCGTGATCTACGAGCACCGCCTGGGCAATGTTCAGGTCGGGGACGCCATCATCGATTCGCCGACGCGCCAGCAGCCGATTGCCATGAGCGAGTCGTTCGAGGAGAACAAAAAGGGCCAATCCATCCGATCCATCACCCTCGACTATGCCCCAGTCGATAACACCGGTTGCCCGATTCCCGAGCCGAAGAAACGCAATGCCATCACGGTCTCCGCGAAGGTGTTCATCGATTGTTCTTACGAGGGCGACGTGCTCGGGATGAGCGGTGTCAGCTACACATGGGGCCGCGAGTCGCGGGAGCACTACAACGAATCGCTGGCCGGGGTGCGTCCGAGCCTTTGGGTTCACGACATCGACCCCTACGTCGAGCCCGGGAAACCTGAAAGCGGATTGATCCCGTTCATTCAAGATCGGAAGATCGGTCCCTTGGGCAGCGCGGACGCGTTGTCGATGGGGTACTGCTTCCGATACGAGTTCGACGGGAGCGGCAAGGGCATCCCGATTCCCGAGCCGACGAATTACGATCCAGCCGAATTTGAAGTCTACCGCCGAGCCATACGCGATGGTGTCGATATCTTTTCGAGTCGAAAGATGCGAACAACACTCGGAAAGATCACGGAAGCAAAGAGGGGGCCGTTCGTCGGAGGAGCCCAATCGAATCGCAACCTGATGGGTTCCACCGTCTACGGTTGCAACGATGAGTACCCCAACGGCGACTGGGCGACGCGGTCACGGATCTGGAAGTTCCATCAGGAGTTCCTGATCAACGCGATCCACTTTGCAACAACCGATCCCGTGGCCCCAAAAAGTATGAAGCAACGCGCGATGAAGACGACGTTCAGGAAGGGTGTGTTCGATGAGACCGGGGGTTGGCCAAGCCAGTTCTATGTCCGCCAGGCCCGCCGGATGGTGTCATCGTATGTCGTCACACAGAAGGACCTTGAGGGCAAGACCGATCCGCCTCATACCGTCGGCCTTGCCGCCTATGGGGTTGACGATTGGCCGTATGCGGTGGTCGTGGAAGATGGCAAAGTCGCTGTGAAGGGCGGTGCGTTTTCCATCGTCTACATAGACAACGGGAAATACAACGGTAGCTACAAGATTCCCTACGAGGCCATTGTGCCGCGTAAGGCAGAGTGCGACAACCTGATCGTGCCTGTTTGCGTCTCGGCCAGCCATATCGCGTTCACGTCGCTTCGTATGGAGCCTGTCTGGATGGTCCTTGGCGAGTCCGCCGGCGTGGCCGCGGCCATGGCGATCGATGCCGAGATTCCCGTGCAGGACGTTCCCTACAACAAGCTCCGGCAGAAGCTGGACGACTTGGATCAGAAGCTTGATCGGGTCCAGGGCCCGATCAATGATCGGAAAACGCAAGCCGCGTCGGGACAGTGGAAGTCTCAGGACGAATGGAACCAGCAGAAGAAGGGTTGGGAGTGGCTGTTTCCCCATATCGACACTGACTCCGACGGTCAGGTCTCGGCCGAAGAGTACACTGCCTTCCAAAAGTACAAAGCGAAGCATAAGGATTGGGAAGACTTACTTCGGAAGAAGAAGGCAGCCCCGACGCCGAGGAAGAAATTAGAACGAACTCAAGCCAGCCATCTGCCAGGCGACAAACCCAACATCATCCTGATCTTCGCCGACGACCTGGGGATTGAACCGCTCAATGCCTACGGAGGCCGCGGTGTCAGGACGCCACATCTCGACAAGCTGGCAACGGGCGGGATGTTGTTTACCCATTGCTTTGCCAACCCTGCGTGCTCTCCATCGAGAGCTGAAATCATGACGGGCACCTATCCAAGGTTCACCGGCATCAAACATGTTCTGAGCAAATGGAATGATAAAACCTATCTGGACCCGAAGCGGTTTAGCAGTTTTGCCAATCAACTGAAGAAGGCGGGTTACGCCACCGCGATTGCCGGGAAGTGGAATCTCTCGTGGCTTGAACGCAATGATACGGTCACGGCCTTCGGGTTTGATGAATCTTGCCTTTGGCAGATGTTTGATCGCCACGGCACGAAGCGATCGCGCTACTACAAGCCACACTTCCGCATCAATGGCAGGATCGAAGAAGAATCGATTGCCGAGCAGTTTGGCCCGGACGTCCTGGCAGACTTCATGATCGATTTCATGAAACGAAAAAAGGACGGTCCGTTTCTCGTCTATTACCCCGCCTTATTGGTTCATACTCCCTACATCAGAGTCCCCGGCGGTCCGACGACGAGTGCTTTGCCCGATTCCAAGCAAAGGAATGGTCCGGAGTGTTTTCCCGAGATGGTCGAGTACCTAGACAAGAACGTCGGTCGGCTGGTGAATGCCGTGGATGAGCTTGCAATCCGCGACAACACGATCGTTATCTTCTGCGCGGACAACGGCACGCATGGCCCCGTGACTTCCGTCTGGGGAGAGAACCGCACCAAAATCAAGGGCGGCAAAATGACGATGACCGACCGCGGCTCGCGCGTGCCCTTGATCGTCAGCTGGCCGGAAACGATCAAGTCCGGAACGCGGTGCGATGATCTCGTCGAGCTGGCAGACTTCATGCCCACGTTCCTCGAAATCGCTTCAGCGCCAAAACCGGTGCAACGCGTCCACGGACAAAGCTTTCTGCCGCAGCTCCTGGGCAAAGAACAACATTCAAGAGAATGGGTACACATCGAGTACAAGAACAATCGACAAATCAGGACCAAGGACTGGATCTACACCGACAAGGGAAAGATGACCAAAGTAAACGAGTTAGGCCGCCCGGAAAACCGTCCGGAAGAACAAGGCGATCATGCGGATGTCCGGAACGAGATGAAGAGAATCTTTGCATCGATCGATGGGGTGGTGCCGGAGAGAAGTTCGCTGCCAGAGAGATGATTAAACGCGTCGTGACCAGCAGATTGATTGTTGGTCGCCAGCGGTTACCGTTGGGCGATTGCGTCGGGGAAAGACACAGATAATAAGGAATGAAAGAACCGGACCTACCGCCTGTCTTAGTCCGATTTGCCTCGATCATCGTGATGGGCATTGGGCTGTCTGCGAGCATTAGTTAGGGATCGGACTTGCCGGAGACATTGACCACGCTCGTCGACATGAGACACATCTTTTGCCTGCTGTTGTTGATCGCAACCGCGCCCGTAAGCGTAGAGTATGACTCGGGGACGTATCTTGACTGTCAATTCGAGGTTAACAGCCGAGACTTGCTGTTGGGTTAACGCGCGTCGGTGAAAACGACCGAAGTCAATTGCCTAAACTTCTTTGTGCAGCGGGTTGGACCACCCGAATGGAGTTGCGCGAAGGGGGAATTGCAGTCGGTCATACGCACCGCCAGCAGTTGCTAAGCACCTTTTGAAAGGGCCCAATCTGAGGTAACTACTGTTACCGCGTTGCGCACAACAAGACACAAGCAGATCACCAAACTGATTTGAAGGATTCCAAGCTGGGACCTATTGTCATGAAAACACGACTCATCACATTCGCGGCCATGCTGTTGCTCGGATCGATACCGATCGCACAGGCTCAAGAAGACGCGGCGCTGGCACTGGCGCTGTTCCGCAACGTCAAGGTCTTCGATGGTGCCGAGAACAAGCGTCACGATGTCGATGTGCTTGTAGACGGCAATCTGATCGTAGATGAAGGGGCCAGTCAACCATCGGCACTCGCCGGTACGCGACGTTCTTAGCCTCTCAACGACCACTTCGTCTAAGCTTTTACAAAACACGGCGATTGCCGGTTTAAAGTACATGCGAGTTCGATCCCCGTCGATCAACGGAAACGGTACCGGACACCTTTTCCTTGCCCTCGCCGCCTTTGCCTACGGCTCAGTCGTCGAACCCTGAAGCCCAGAAGATTGAGTCCTTAACCACGCTCTATTACCTTTTAGCTGACTCAGGAGACCATCCGAGTTTCAATAACAATACGGACTTTCCCTAAATGAGCCATTTTCTCTTGAGTAGAGATTTTCCCGTTTCTTTCTTTGTCGTGGGGGCAGTGTTGTCGGTGTGGCAGTCTTTTGTTGTTTTAGAAGCCTGGGAATCATCATCCTGGCCTGCAGTGGAGGGTAACGTTCTGTCCAAAAAGATACAGACCTCCACGCAGAGAGACAATAATGGAAGAAGCAGTGATAGTTGGCGTCCCGTCGTCCAATTTTCTTATTTAGTTAATGGGAAGACCTATCAAGACGCGAGGCTAAGAATTGGTAATCCGTCTGATGGCAGATATGACAAAGCTGAGAATGCGATTGCTGATTTCTCAGTAAAAAAAACCATGTACAGTCTAATTTAATCCAGAGGACCCAAATAAATCTGTTTTGCGTCCGGGGGTTCACCTTGCTCACATCGGCCCCCTGTTTCTGTTGCTATCGGTTGCAGGTTTTGGGCTCTGTCTTTTTTTCTTTGTGCCCTATGCAATTCGGAAAGAGAAAGCAAAGAAAGCACGTCTGGCCGCTTATCAAAAAGAGAGAGAAGAGCGGGAAAGGCAAAATGAACTGGAGGTTTGAATCTGCTGTTTTGTGTGATTTAGCTTGACTTGTTCGGCCGAACATTTCTGCCTGAAGTTGATCGCTCTGTCTTGAAGCTGATGGCTCTGTCTTGAAGCTGATGGCTCTGTCTTGAAGCGGGCCTTGCGCACGCTCGCGTCTCCTAGCCGACCTTGCCGAGCCATAAACCCGTGGGGTCAGGAAAGTCGAACGAGCACTTTGGCTGATGAATCTCAGGTTTGCATCGGCCATTGAGCCTCGATTTTGGGTCGAGATCTAGGCTTGCTAAATCGTTCGTGGCGAAAAATCGCGGCAAACCATTCACGCGTCAGTAACCCCGCCGATCAATCGGAGATCGGTTTGGGAATGAAAAAGAAAACCGGCCTACCTAAACCGCGTTTCGCGGCGACCGAAGCAAGCCGCCGAGTCGCCCAGGCGTTTCGATCTTAACATCAATGTCAGGCGGCGAATCCATTTGCACGATAAGCTCGTAGTCTCAACCCTGATGGTTTCGCTCTGTGCTCAGCCGCATCCAGAACATTGTAACCGTCCACCAGTGCCATTGCTGGTTGACGGTTACTTTTTGAGTCTTCGCCG
>JARGNK010000219.1 GCA_029213145.1 Rubripirellula sp.
CATGATTCCACAAGTGCATCGGTTTGCAAGCTAGCAAAAAGTGCTGCGTTGAAAGTGGCTTTACTCTCTCGTCTGGCTTTAGATTCAACGAAGCGATCAATGGTCGGGCTGGGAATATAAAAAAGTGGATTGGCATTCGTCACGAAATGCCAGCATTCGTTTGGAGGTAAAAAGGTGCCTGTCCCCATCTTTACCTGCCTGTCCCCATCTTGACCGTCCCCATCTTCAGACGCCGTCATGTAATCGCTGGTGACCGGTGTCCCCTCGTACCAGTTAATCGATTGCGGGCTTTGGGATCTCCGATTTGCAAAACTTCGGCCGGTCGAAGAAACCAATGTCATCGGCGAAGATCAGCACGGCGTTCGGCTTCGGCGTTTCCTGATTCGACTAAAAGTCGTCTGCGGCACCCAGCTCCTTTAGACGGATATTGCGAAAAGCAACCTTGCAGCCTTTACCGTGATCTTGCAACGCGATCACACCTTTACGGCGAGACATGCGTTTGTCGTCATCGCTGACTTTCGAGAAGACTACGCCGTTGATTTTCTGGGTTAGCGTGTTGCCGACCGCGATGATTTCCATGCTATTCCAGCCGTCTTGCTTGAAATAGCCGACGATCTTTTCCGCACCGTCGATCTGTTTGACAGACTTCTTCCCGTCTGCGGTAATCGTGACTTCCTGGCCGGCGGTCGCCATCAAGTGACGCACCTTGCGTTTGGGGTGATCCTGGGGGAGCAGCGAGTGGTGCCAGAGTCCCATCTTTTTTTGCGGTGCAACCTCGACTTGGTAGCCAAAAACCTGGTGGTCGCCCAGATCATCGCTGCGGACCTGAACGCCCGAGTTACCCGCTTCATATTTAAAGTCTAGGCGGAGCACAAAGTCGGAAGGAGTGCCACCGCGCCAGATGATCCAGTTGCGGGTTTTCTCCGTTCCAGTGCAGGAGATGGCGTTGTCGGCCACCTCCCACGCGCCCTTGCGGTGATCCCACTGGCTGAGACTATTGCCATCGAAAATGATGGTGAAACCAGTCTCATCGTTTGCTTTCTTCGTCTTGTCGGGATCGGCGGAAGATCCAGCGTCGCCCGGTGCAAAATCCCATGGAATCGTCTCGGTGCCGAATTGTTCCAGGAAGGCTCCGGACGAAAAGGCGAGAAATAGACTTTGATCCCCCGCCTGATTCCGGTGTTTCGCGTAAAGTTTTTTCATGCGGGGCACGAGTGATTCCGCCTTCGTACCCAGCAGTTCGATCGCGCGGCAAGCTCGCAGGGCAGTCCACCAGTCATCAAGCGAGGTATCGTTCATGAGGCATTCCAGCCCGCGGTTGCGATATTGCGAGGAGGTTTCGGCTAGCCACGAAGCAGCTTCGATTCGAACATCGGCTGCGGTGTCGGATAGGTGGTCGGCGGCTACATCGTGGAGTTCGGTGTCGTTAGGAAAAGCGACCCTCATTCCGACCACCGCCCAGTAGCGATCCGCAGCGTTCGGGCTGTTCAAAAATTTCACAAGGGCACTCCGGTCTTTTTTTCCCACCGCATCGGCGGCTGCCCATGCGGCATCAAGATCGGGCGCGTGATTGGTCTTGCCGTTCAGGATGTCACCGATGGGGGCGTTCTCCTCGCGAACGTGATCGCGCATCACGGATTCCGAGAGAGCGCCAACGTCCCGTATCTCTCGACGGGTTTTGGTGAAGGCTTCGCGGAGGCGTTGCAGCGCGGCCTGTTGCGCGGCGTTGAGTTCACCGTTGAGGAGATTGACAATGTTATCGGGGTCGGCACTGCAGTCATAGAATTCTTCGACCGGCTTGCCAGGTCCAGCATAGGCTCTTTGGGCAGGGGTGAGCGCAGCGAGATCGGTCTTTGCCAAGCGAGTGATCTCGTTTCTGATCTCGCCCAAGTCGGAGAAAACGCTGGGTTGGTTGTACGACAGGTGCGGCATGTAGTTGCGGACATACAGAAACTGTTTGTCTCGCACCGATCTCGCCATTTCCATGACTTCGTCAACTCGATCACGCGTGCCATAAACCGTCTCTCGCTGGGTTTCCGAATCAGGTCCCAGGAACGGAATTCCCTGCATGTAGTCGGGAATGGGTTGTCCGGTCAGGTTGAGAACGGTCGGCGGAAAATCGACGAAACTGACGAGCCGGTCCAGTCGAGTGCCGGGAGCTGCCGGAGCGAGGTGTTGGTACTTCTTTGGAAACCGAACCATCAGCGCGACTCGCATGCCTGAATCGAGGAGCAGGCGTTTGTGCCGCGGCATGCCGGAGCCGTGATCAGAATAGAAGAAAACGATCGTGTCGTCGGCGAGGCCGTCTTCTTCCAACTGGTTGAGAAGACGCCCGACATTCTTGTCCATGACCGAAACGCAGTCATAGTATCGGGCCACCGTCTTACGAACGACCGGGGTGTCCGGGTAGTAGGCTGGCAGCGGGACGTCTTCGGGATTAGTCGTCTCTTGTTTCGAGAGCTGGGATTGGATGTGCTTTTGAAAAACAGGGTAAGGCCAGACCATCGTGCGTGACTGATGTGTCGTCATATCATTGAACACCGAGAAGAACGGCTGGTCGGACTTTCGATCTCTCCAGTGTGCTTCGGCTGACGATAGGTTCCACGACTCCTCGATGAGTCGGTTGTTTTCTGCACAGTTGTAATCGGTCTTGACGTTGTTCGACGTGTAGTAGCCAGCTTTCCGGAGATAAGACGGAAAGCCTTTCACGCCAGTCGGGATGTGATTCGAAGACCGCATCTGGTTGGTCCCCATACTGGCGTTGTGCATTCCGGTGATGAGCGTGGATCGTGATGGCGAGCAAACCGGCGATGAGGCAAAGGCGTTCGTGTAAAGAACGCTCTCGTTCGCGAACGCATCGAGGTTCGGTGTGCGGGCAAAGTCGTCTCCGTAGCATCCGAGTGTCGGACTCATATCCTCGACAGTGATCCAGAGGATGTTAGGAGAGCGTTTCTCCTTGCCAAATACGGCACTGCATGACGCCATGATCACAGTGCAAATCAATAAGCTTCTTAACGCCATCGCCTGGTAGACTCCCTGGTGTTTCTTCTTCGCATCGTTGAGCAAATGGTCATCCAGCAGTTTCTCTCTGTATAGCATTGTTTGAGTTCGATTGCAGTGATCCGTTGCCGTACGGCCTCAGATGCCTGGCCGCTTACGCGTTACGGTTCACTGTCGTACTGAAGATGAACACTGAAAGTCCCTTTCAGCTAGATCCGCTAAGTAAAGGCAAAGAAAGAGAGAGAATGGAGTGAGAGAATGGAGTGAGAGAATGGAGTGAGAGAATGGAGTGAGAGAATGGGGACAGGCATAAACTCAACGGCTGGTTTGCAGTCAATTCCATCCCCAACAATTCATGCCTGTCCCCAATTCACCCAACAATTCATGCCTGTCCCCAATTCACCCCCAATTCACCGGTCCCCAATTCACCATTGGCTTATCATGAGTTCATGGACACAAATTCTTTTATTTGGGGGGGGGCTTCACCTACCGCTTGTCTTCAGGGAACTCTCCAACTTCCGGGGTGGGTTACACAGGGGCTCGGTAGCCGTGGTGAAGTGAATGCAATCGGCTCCCCGCTATCAGTCCACTTGTCAGCAATATCGTTGGAAGCCGGATGCACCGATTGCTTCGCTACTGGGCATCTCCTCTAAAAAATGCCGATCAGTTAAAAATCGCTGATCAGTTAGAAAGCACCAACTTATGTTTGATCAGTATGGTTGATTTGATCCTCGCTAGCGAAGCAGAGGCGAAGGGGACGTTAGGGATCCTCTTGTGTGAAAGAAGCACAAAGCCGCAAACTTGTTAAATCTATTAGGATAATGCGTCACATGAGCATGAAATCTGACTCCAAGGTACTCCTCGTTGGCTGGGACGCTGCGGATTGGAAAGTCATCAACCAATTAATTTCCGAAGGCAAAATGCCTACGCTCCAGGGCCTTATCGAGCGAGGCAGTTCCGGCAATTTGCGTACCTTGCGTCCTGCTCTCTCACCGATGCTTTGGACCTCGATTGCAACGGGAAAGCGTCCGTATAAGCATGGCATCGCTGGTTTCATCGAGCCAACCGCCGACCGGAAAGCCGTGCAGCCGATGACCAACCTATCAAGGTCCAGCAAAGCGATCTGGAATATTCTGAACCAAAACGATCAAAGATCAGTTGTGGTCGGTTGGTGGCCAAGTCACCCGGCGGAGCCGATCAATGGGGTGATGGTATCGGACTACTTTCACAAAGCTCCCAAAGCCCCCGGAGCAAGCTGGGAGCTTCAGAAAAACTGCGTTTTTCCCGCGGAGAAACAGAGCGAACTTCAAGACCTACGAGTGCATCCGCTCGAATTTACTGCCGAAGACATCCTCGCCTTTGTCCCTGACGCCAGGGAGATTGACCAAACCGTCGATGGACGATTAGCGAGCATCATGAAAGTCACCGCGGAATGTACCTCGGTTCACACGGCTGCAACCCACCTGCTCGAAACGGAGTCGTGGGATTTTGCAGCCGTTTATTATGACGCTATCGACCATTACAGTCATGGTTTCATGCGGTATCGTGCCCCCCAGTTGCCAACCGTCTCCGACGATGATCATCGAATGTATCGCGGCGTGGTTGACATGGGATACATCTATCACGACATGATGCTAAAGCAACTGTTGACCCACGTTGACGACCAGACAACGGTTTTGCTGATCTCCGATCATGGTTTTCACTCTGACCACTTGCGGCCGACCGCGATTCCATTTGAAGCAGCGGGTCCCGCCAACGAGCACCGTGACGACGGAATCTTCGTTGCCGCCGGTCCTCGCATTCAGCCCAAGCATGTTATTCATGGGGCCAGTTTGCTAGATGTGACGCCGACGATTCTTGAACTTAGTGGACTTCCTGTCGCCGCAGATATGGATGGGCGTGTCCTAAAAGAGATTTTTATCGATCAGCCGTCGACAGACACAATCGATAGTTGGGAAACTGTGGTCGGTGATGCAGGACTCCATCCAGCTGGAACACAGCTAGCGAAAGAAGAATCGAAATCGGTTTTGGATCAGCTCGTCGCATTGGGCTACATCGACCCCCTAGACGAGGACAATGCCGCCAATATTGCCCAGTGCGAAAAAGAGCTTAAATACAACCTCGCCCGATCCTATATGGATGCTGATTTACATGCGCGGGCGACACCGATGTTCTACGAGCTGTACAAGCAATACCCCCTCGAGTTTCGTTTTGGTGTTCAGCTTGTCAACTGCTTTCGCGCTCAGGGATTCAATGAAGACTTGAGGGCCTTGATTCAGGACATTGAAGACCGATGGGAAAAATGCGCCAGCATTGCAAAATCCAAATTAGATGAACTTGGGCCGGTCATGCGCGATCGGAAAGTGTTTTTGGAGAAACTATCCGAGGTCGAGAAGGAGTATGGCTCGATCGGCGGGAGCAAAGTATCTGGGAACGCCAAAAAGATGTTCGATGAAAAAGAGCAACGTCACATCAATCAACTTAGGTCAATCTCCGAGGGAAACTCCCACGTCATTGCTTACCTTCAGTCAGCAAGATCGCTACTAGACCAGCAACCCGACGACGCACTAGACCTACTCAAAAAAGCAACCTACAGCGACCCGAAGAATGCACTTTATCACATGCATATCGCCCACATCCTCATTCAGTTGGAAAGGTATGAGGAAGCTGAAGCGACGCTTCAAGAGGGACTAGAAAAAGACCAGTCCAATGCTCAGTGCCACATGGTCCTGAGTCGCTGTTACTTCAAGCAAAATCGGATGGAAGACGCGGAGCGTGCAGGTAAAGAAGCTATTCAGTTGAAGCATCATTACCCCGCCGCCCATTATTACCTCGCGCTTGCACAACGAAAGAACGGCAACACTTCGGCTGCTACCGAATCTCTTAAAACTGCGATCGAGCAAAATCCAAATTTTCCTGAAGCACACAAAGCACTCTATGAGATCTATGGCAATGATCCATTGACAGTGGTGCAAGCGATGGAACACCGCGAATTTCACGAACAATTACAAGCTCAGAGTCGTGAAGTCTCAAAAGCACGATCGATCTATGAATTCTCACCCATTTCGAGGGAGGAGTTATCCAAGCACTTTCCATCGTTGCTTTCAACGGATGCCAAAGATGATTTTCAGTTGTCTCTAGGTCAACCTCAGGCACTGGAAGCGGGGCTTGATGATGCTGAAGTAAACGCTGAAGTCGTGATTGTTTCGGGCCTCCCGCGATCGGGAACCTCAATGATGATGCAAATGCTGGTAGCTGGTGGATTACCCGCCTTCACCGATGGAAAGCGAACTGCTGACGAAAGCAACCCCAAGGGTTACTTCGAAGAAGATCGAGTCAAAAGGCTTCACAAAAATAACAATTGGCTTCCTTCTTGCGATGGTCAAGTTCTCAAGGTCGTTGCTCCACTTGTGCCTTATCTTCCTAAGAAGGTTCAGTACAAAGTTATTTTCATGAGCCGACCGATGGAGCAAGTGCTTGACTCTCAGAAAAGCATGCTTGATCGACTCGGCAAGCAAGATGTTGATGCCCGAGCCAATAATCTAGAAGCCGCCTTCCAGCAGCAGACGAAGACGGCCCTCTGCCTGCTAAAACTCCATGGAATTCCAACCTTGGAAATCAACTATTCCGAAGCAGTGGATCAACCGACGCAAACTGCTGAGCAGATTAAGGAGTTCCTCGGCCAAGAGCTTGATACCGCAATGATGGCGCAGACCGTTGACCCCTCGCTCTACCGCGAGCATAAAAAGTTCTCGACCCACCGTCCTCAATAAAATAGCGGGACGCTCGACATTCCCAAGGCCATCCCCTCGCGATCCTCGGTACTCACGACACCGGAATCCCCGGTAAGGGGATCGCGACATTTCTCGATGCACCCCATTTTTTTCACGCCGATCGAAGCCAAACATGTCGATGTTGAGGCGTTTGATCCTGTGCTTAGAACCTATCCGAAAGCTCATTCGATCATGGATGAGCGGGAAGTGTCGTAGCGGTTTCCAGTGAGGGCCGAAAGCCTCCACGGCTTCCGCTACTAGTTTTCGGATAGGCTCTTCGTTTCAGGCCTTCATCCCTATTGCGAGTGAGATGAACGAGCTCGTCGCACAGAACTCGCCCGGCCACGTCTTTCAAAAAAGCAGACTCCAACACTCTGGATAAAAGTAGGTCGATCGGGGCAGCGACATGGCATGGTCGCCAAGACCTCGATTGCCATTTTTCTGCACAGGACAACGCTTTTTCTTTGGTGGTAATCAAAGAAGGAAAATTGGCGGACCGCGCTCCGTGCTTGCTGAATCGTTGACCGAAACGTGTCAACCACGCTTTCTTCCGTCTTGCAATTTGCTCACTCGTAGCAATTCCAGATCTGGTGCAAAAAACGGCATTCGTCGTTGTCTAGGAGATCCGCATGGAAGGGACTGCCACTTCAGCCCAGTATCACGTGGACCGAAGCCGCCTTCCGCAAACTCGTAAGTAGTTAGTCGTAAGTTCGGATTGCGTTCAGTAGACATGGGGGGGGGTGGGGGGGTGGGCAATCAGTCCGACGGTGTATTGCGTACCCCCCCGCCACCTATCGGTTTTCGGAAGCCCGTACCGAACAGCGGGTGTTCTCACATCAAGCAGTTGCGGTCTTCCCCTTGAAGTGCGGAGAATCGAAGAAGTGAGTGGCTGACATGTGACTTACCGCATAACCCACAATTCGCCGCTTTGCAAAAGCAAATATATGACTATACCGGAAATAACAATTACACCTCTTCGGTCGGTTTCTCCGCTCACGGCGCTGCAGGCACTCAAGCTTCGAATCCGAAGATGGCTGGGACGGCGTACCAGATAGGTTCAAAGGCAACTAGATATCTTATAAACGCAACACGAGAACGAACTAACGATGAATAAAGAAATCATGCACAGCAGGGCAGCGAAAGTGACCGCGGCTGGATTCACCGCTGCTTTGGCAGCAAACCTAGACGCCACTGATCTTTCGGCTGGTATTATTTCTATAGGTTTCACTCCGAATTCAGTAGCCTGGACTTCTTCTTCTACCGTGCGTGCGGTCGGTATGACCGCAAATAGTGCAGCAATTGGTGGCTTCAATCAGTGGAATGACAGTGTCGGGAAAACCCTTGCGTTCGATGCCAGTGGGTTGCAGTCATGGAGATCGGCTAATGCCGGCGAGTTGATCAAGAAGTCAACTTTCGTAGGGGACCAAGCTAGCTGGGGTCATGGAACCAGTTCCACTGGCACTGTTTACCAGGCATTCCGAACACTTAGTGGCAATCTGGGGTGGTTTGCGTGGAATCTAGGAGGTATTCAGGGGGCGATCACATACGATGCTGGACAATACGGAGACGCAGGCGAGAGCTTAACCGTTGGCGCTGCCGATGGTGGAGACGATGAAGGTGCTACGCCCAGTAGTGACGGCGTCGTGCCAGAACCGGGGCACGTTGGTTTATCCCTTTTGGCATTGGGTGCGGTAGGGATACGGCGACGACGATCTATGAGAAGCCAAGCTGTCTAGCGATGACCCAAGATGGCAACATCCGGGAAAAGCAGGGAAATCGATTGCGAATTGCTAAGCGACTTAGCACTTGGATCGCCGCGTTCATTTCTGCGTAGTTTGCAAGTCGACGGGATCAGTTATCCGACGGCGGTTAACGTACTCAAGGCGGTTAGGATTCGCAGAAGAGTTGAAGATTCCAGAGGGGAAAGCCAAAGCTGGAATCTTGAGTGTCACGGGCCTTCTGAGCCCGCAGGGGTCAGGTTGCCACGGGCAGTGTGACACTGCCCGTTCGCAGTCGTTGCAGATACTCTTCCATGCCAATTCCTTGGCGTCCCGCATCATTCAACTGGTTCTTGAATTGGCTCCAGTCCGGGCACTTGGTAGCACTGCGGTCTGATGCGGCGGCATGGGGTGCATTCTGTCCGACCAGCATTGCTAGGTAGCCTTCAGCTCCAAAGATATTCGATTTCAACCGATGCTGTAGTCCCCGGAAATCTGGGCCTGCCACTGAATAAAAGTCTAGTATTTCTTGTGCCTCGCCGAGGAAAGTATCGTTTCGGCATGCCTGCCAGAATGGAGATTGGTTCAGTTTGTTCGGCTGGTAATGAAGCGCGAGAAAATCCCTGCACTGTTCCCAATCAGTTCGCTGTGCATCGTTAAAGACATCTCGGTGAATCTGTCGTGTGCCAGTGCCACAACTTAACAAGGAAACGAGTTGGTCAACGGCGCTGCTCATCATCCCGATGGCAGTCGCCTCAAGCGGTTCAACGAAACCAGCCGAGTTTCCGATCGCGATGACATTTTTAACCCACGTGCGGCGGTGAACACCGCTGCGGAAACGAATCACGCGAGTTTCCGTAACTTTCGGGTTCTTGCGGCGAAACTCGGATTCGGCCGCCTCATCAGAAATAAACCGACTTGAGTAAACATATCCTCGATTGATGAGATCATCGTGCTCGATTCGCCAGCTCCAGCCAGCTTCCATCGCTTCGGCCGTTGTGAACGCATAATAGGTTTCGTCGTTACGTTCCCATCCCCCTGCCACGGCGCGGTCACAAAATAATGAATCCCCAAAAGAAATAAACGGCTCACCCAATGCTTTTCCCAGCAGTTCGGACCGGAAGCCTGAGCAATCAATAAACAACGATGATTTGATTGTTTCACCATTATCCAAGCTGATGGATTCGATCCCATCTTCGGTCGCCGAAACTTGTTGCACGATAGCATCCAGCTTCTGAACGCCATTTTGAGTGGTATGGCGTTCAAGAAACCTAACGAACGACTGGTTTTCGAGGTGATATGCGTAGGACGGCAGAATCGGCGTCCCGTCGGGACCGATGGCAGCCACATTGCCATGGTACATCAACGAACTGGCCAGGCTCGCATACGATGCGTCTGCGTGGCAGTATTCGCCTATGGGGCGATCCAATTTCTGTTGTATCGGGTTGGCCGCTGAAAACTGCGGTCCGAACGTATAGTGGTACGGGGTTTCGGACCCCCATTTAAATTGAATCCCTAGTTTGATGCTGGGGCGTACTTCCTGATGAAACTGCAGCGGATCAATCCCCAGGTAATCGTGGAGAAATCGCCCGATGGTCGCGATCGTCCCTTCGCCAACGCCACTGATTCCGATTTTGGTGGATCGCACCATTAGAACTCTAAGGTGGGGCAAATGCTTGGTGACCGCTGCGGCCGCAATGAGAGCAGCAGTCCCTCCCCCAAGAATTACAATGTCCCACTCGCTATCTTCCGCAAGCAAATCACGTTCTTGGGTTGGTTGTTTTATCATTTATTTCCTGAGTCAGCGGTGTTCTGCCGGCTGGTGTTGACGTCAACATTGATTCTACTTTCTCTGTCGAATTTTGATTTAGTTTTCTCACCTTTTTTAACTCTTTCGTGAGGTGACGAAAGGGACCACGAGCGAGCAAAAAACGGCTCTTGAATGCCAGCGTTTTCAACGCGTTGAGAAAACAGAAAATTAACTCAAGGGAGCATCTTGGGGAGGTCTGCTGATCGACCGGAGCAAAATCGAATTTTAGAAATTAAAGGAGGGGGGCGGTAGGCTTCC
>JARGNK010000220.1 GCA_029213145.1 Rubripirellula sp.
CCAGATCGCAGTAATCCAGATGAACGCCGGAAATGGCCCGTGGTGCAAACTCGCGGTGGGCAGTGGTTGGGGAGGTTTCGCCGTGCCGGTGTTTTCTCGATTCGTCGTTTTTGGTGCCCCTGCCCTGATCGGATCTGCGGGATGCAGGACTCTCCGGCAAGTTGCTGGTGCACGCATGCCCTTCACGTGACGGCAATCGGTTACTATCGGGGAGATTCCTCTTTGTCTTGGAAGGTGCCATGATTCGACTTCGTTGGGTTTCGTTGCTGGTCGCGATGTGGATTGGTCTGGATGCGTGGTCGGCCGGTCGGCCGAACGTCATTCTGATCATGACGGACAATCATGGCGCGTGGACGCTGGGTTGTTACGGTAATCGGGAAATACGGACTCCCAATATTGATCGGCTGGCGGCGGAGGGGACTTTGTTCACGCGTGCTTTCGCGTCCAACCCCGTCTGTTCACCGACTCGTGCGACCTGTCTGACCGGATTGGTTCCATCACAGCACGGGGTGCACTCGTTTCTAACAGGTGGCAATCTTCAAGTCGGACCGAAAGCTCGCAATACCTTGGCGGAATTCACTTCCTTGCCTGAGGTGCTTCGAGATGCCGGCTATCGCTGTGGCTTGGTTGGCAAATGGCATTTGGGGGACAACCTCTTTCCACAGGAAGGCATGGATGATTATTGGATCACCATGCCGCATGGGGGGACCAGTACGTTCTACGATGCTGCGATTATCGAAAACGGTAAGCAGCGAAAAGAACCTTCTTACTTAACCGATTTTTGGACGGAACATGCGGTTCGCTTTATCGACCAACAGGCAGAAGCAGAGCAACCGTTTTTTTTATTCTTGGCCTATAACGGGCCCTACGCATTAAGTCGTTTGTTGTTGCGTGAGGGACAAAATCGGCATGCTGAATATTACGCAGACCAGCCACTGCTATCCTTTCCACGCTCCAAGCCACATCCTTGGCAATTGAATAATCGCGATTACATCAATCATCCAACTTCGATCCGCCGTGTCGCGACCGAAGTGAGTGGAGTCGATGATGGTGTTGGCGTGGTGATGGAAGCTTTGCGACGACACAACATCGACGACGACACGTTGGTCGTCTTCTTGGCTGATCAAGGATGGGTTGGTGGGCAAGGTGGCTTCTTCGGGATGGGGGATCACACTCGGCCCCTCACTGCGCGGGATGGGATGATGCAAATTCCACTCATTTGGCGACATCCCCAAAAGGTGTCAGCTGGCGTTCGTGATGAACAATTAATCGCGAACTATGACTTGATGCCGACTTTGCTGGGGCACCTCGGTCTCGGGCATCGAATGCCTGCTACGCCGAAGTCGCCCGGCACCGATTATTCAGGGCGTTTGCTGACCAGCACTGCAAAGACGCTGATGAACGAAGAATCAGACTCGGCGGTGTTCTATGAATTCGAGAATTTACGTTGTGTCCGCACGGACACGTTCAAGTACGTGCATCGGCATCCGAACGGTCCCCATGAGCTTTATGACTTGAGAAAAGATCCCGATGAATTCACCAACTTGTATCAGGATTCAGGCTACGCAGCGACACGGCGAGATCTGAAGCACCGCCTCGACCAATTTTATGCCGAGTATGCTCTGCCAAAATACGATTTGTGGAAAGAGGGGACCTCGCAAGTTCGCATTCATGATGGCATCGACGAAGAAACGTCTCAGCACGTTGCCGTTAACCCGCCCGAACTACCTAGTGAGTTTCAGCCTGCACCGATCGAAGTTCCCGACGGCTTCGAGGTCGAATTGGTTGCCGGGCCACCCTTGGTTATGCACCCCACGATGGCATGTTTTGATGACCGCGGACGACTTTACGTTTGCAACAATGCCGGCGTGAATATGAGCAATGAGGAATTAGAAGCGAATCTGCCGAATCAGATTCGTCGGCTCGAGGATCGAGATGGAGACGGGCAATTTGATTCGATGACCGTCTTTGCCGACAACATGACATTCCCGATGGGTGGTGTGTGGAAACAGGGGGCTCTCTATGTTGCTTCACCCCCGAATATTTGGAAGTTGACGGATGCGGATGACGATGGCATCGCCGAACAACGTGAAGTCTTGGTCGAGCAGTTTGGCTACACCGGGAACGCTGCCAGTATTCACGGTTGTTTTGCCGGCCCGGACGGGAGAATTTATTGGACCGATGGATATCATGGGCATCGCTTCACGGACGCCGAGGGCCGAGTGACGAGCCAGCGCGAAGGATCTTATCTGTTCTCGTGCCGGGATGATGGATCAGATATTCGAACTCATTGTGGTGGAGGTATGGACAACCCGGTTGAGCTTGATTTCACGGCCGCGGGGGACATGCTTGGTACGGTCAATATTCTTTACACGAGGCCTCGGGTTGATTGTTTCGTGCATTGGCTGCGTGGCGGAGCCTACCCGCACCGTGCGAAAGTCCTCGATGAACTCGACGTGACCGGGCCACTGCTGGGGCCGGTCCATCGGTTCGGTCATGTCGCCGTCTCAGGTGCAACGCGATACCGCAGCGGTGCGATGGATCACCGCTGGGGTGACAACTGGTTCACCACTTTCTTCAACAGTGGCAAAGTTGTACGACTGGCCTTGGAACGCGCTGGATCGACTTATGAAGTGGTTCAATCTGATTTCCTGAGTTGTTCCAGTCGGGAGTTTCATCCGACCGATGTCCTGGAGGATGCCGATGGGAGTTTGTTGGTCGTCGATACCGGGGGATGGTTCTACCGTGGTTGTCCTACTTCGCAGTTTTCAAAGCCAGACTTGCTGGGTGGGATTTACCGAGTCAAACGCTCCGGAATGACCACGCTGGTGGATCCGCGGGGGCAACGCGTCGATTGGGAAGCTTTGTCCCCCAGCGGTCTCGTCAGGAAACTCAACGACACGCGATTCGAGGTGCGACGGCAGGCCATTGATTCATGCGCTACCCGTGGCGGTGAGGTTTTACCGACACTCCGTTCTCAAATGACGCGTGGCGACAGGCGGACTCGACAAAATATCGTCTGGGTTATGGCTCGATTGATCGCCGATCCGCAACTGTCCCAAGGTGCCATTGACGTGCTTCGCTTGGCGTTGGTGGATCGCGTTGCCGAGATTCGTCAGGCGGCCTGCTATTCGCTTAGCTTGGCTGAATCGGGTGCCTCTGATGGCACGCAAGTTGATCCGGCTTGGCTGACACCCCGGTTGCGGGATGAAGATGCGGGCGTGCGTCGCCAAGCGGCCGATAGCCTCGGGAAAATTGGCAATCGAACTGCCGTGCGACCCCTGATTGACGCATTGCGGTCTGGCGTAGCTGACCGGTCTGAACAGCACGCAATCGTTCATTCGCTTATTGAATTGTCGGATGTTGAGGCAATTCGACAAGCAACGCCGGAGGGTAGCGTGAAGCCAAGCGTTCGGTTGCCATTGCTGACTGCAATCGAACAAATCGACGCTGCTCAAATCAGCTTCGACGAGGTACTGTCTGCGGTCAAACAGGGTGGTGAGGAAGCTCAAGCATTCGGCACGCGTGTGTTCACCAAGTATCCGCAGTGGGCGGATTCCGCAGCCTTGGCTGTGGATTCGGTTGATAGTGAAACCGCAACGGTGCTGGTCGAGGCATATCTGGCCCATCAACCAATGGCTGAAGTCATTGGACGCTGGCTTGCGTCTGACCAGCCACACCGAATCGGAATTGCGATGTCGGTGTTGGCTCGGTCCGGGCGCATGACGCCCCATGACAGTTGGGTAAAGCCTTTGCAGCAAAAACTCAATTCTCCTGATGCGACCACTGTGCAGCACGCATTGGCCTCGGTTTCATCGCTAAGCGGAACGGCATTCGACCAATCATTGCAACGTCTCGCAGTCGACCCTGATCGCACCCCAATGCAGCAGGTTGAAGCGATTAATGCCATGGTTGCCCAACGGGGGCGTTTGACCGACGAAACGCTACAACAATTGATCGATATCTATGCTGAGTCGGGTTCGCCGGCAGCATCCGAATTCGCAGTACAGATTATCGGCCGTTCAAATTTGAACGATGGACAACTTAAAAAAGTTTTACCACTGGTTGAGGTTGCATCGGTGGAACAACTGCGTCATTTGCTGGGACTGTTTGGTCGCCGATTTGACGAGCCAGCTGCGATGCGTTTTCTGGACGCCATCGAAGCATCGCCTTCTTGGGAATCTTTGAGTGAGCCCGAGCTGTCAGACGTGGTCAAGCGTTTTCCCGTTGCCACTTTTGAACGCGCGAATACGCTGCTGGATCGATTGAAGTCCCTCTCGCAAGTCAAGGTTGCCAGGCTTGAGCAGTTGCGGGATCAAATCAGCACCGGTGATCCAGCCCGAGGACGAGCTTTGTTCATCAGCAAACGTGCCAAGTGCAGCACGTGTCACCGCGTGGGAAAAGAAGGTAAGGCGGTCGGTCCTGATTTGACAACGATTGGCGGGAATCGTTCAGCCAGCGATTTAATCGAATCGATCTTGTTTCCATCCGCCAGTATCGTGCGTGACTATCAAACGTATCAGTTATTGACGTCCGATGGACGGGCATTCACAGGCCTTGTGATTCGCGAGAGCCGCGATCGCATCGAGCTTCAGCTTGCATCTGGCGAGACAAAGTCTTTTGATCGCGAGGAGATTGAGCAGATTCAAGTCAATCCGGTTTCGATCATGCCATCAGGCCTGGATGACGCACTGACAGAAGCGGAATTGATCGACATCGTTGCTTACCTGGGCAGTTTGCGTTAGCTCGTTTTGTAGAGGAATTGAATAGATGACGCGGCAAATTGATCGTCGGAATTGGCTCAAGTCAAGCGCTGTCGCGACGGGCGCACTCGCCGCTCAAGCAAGCTGGGCCGCTCCGCAACGTGAAAACCCGATCGTCAGAGAAAATCGACAGGCCGGATCGAACAATTGGCAGCTTACTCGCGTTCGGACAGATACGGTCAGTAGTGTGCGGAGTTCCCACATTGAGGGGTTCTGTTCGAGGCAAAGTGTTTCGGCCGGAGAGTCGATCGATTTTTTTGTGTCGACTGCCCCAGCTGAGGATTTCATTTTGGAAATCTTTCGTACAGGCTACTACGACGGCGCTGGCGCCCGTTTGATGAAAACACTTGGCCCGTACAAAGGCTCCGTTCAAGCGGTGCCGGAGTACGGCCCAAAACGTTTGCGTGAGTGTCGCTGGGAGAAAGCCACTTCGTTGACGATTCCTGCCGACTGGACCAGCGGCGTTTATGTGGGGCGATTGACGACCGTCGCTGATGCGACGGGGCAAGCCTACTGGCAAAGCTATGTCGTGTTCATTGTCCGCGATGACCGGCCGGCCGATATCTTGGTGCAATGTAGTGACAATACCTGGCAGGCATACAACCAATGGCCGCTACGGGATTCGGTTTATACGCACCCGCAAGGGAATCAGGGGCCGTGGGCAGATGTTAGTTTTGATCGACCCTATGGCAAGTATCCGCAAATCTTTGATAACCCGCAAACCATTGGTTCAGGAGAATGGCTCTGTTTCGAATACCCCATGGCGTTTTGGTTAGAGCAGCATGGATACGATGTGACTTATTGCAGCAACAGCGATATGTTGACACCAAATCGCGGTTTGAAGTGCAAAGCCTTCCTGAGCGTCGGTCATGATGAGTATTGGGATCAACGCCAATTCGAAAGCGTTGTGAAGATGCGAGATGAGGGGGTCAACCTGCTGTTCTTTTCGGGGAACTCGGTCTGCTGGGTCAGTCCATTTCGTGAAAGTACGGACGGCGACCCCAATCGAATTTTGTTTCGCGGTGGGCCTTATGGTGGTGACTACAAATTAGCGGTTGACCGTGAACGCAAGCATGGGCCATTTCCGCACCGCGGCCCCGACGAGGGTTATTTGATTGGCGCTCGCAACGTGGAACCGGTTAATGGCGGCGGAGATTGGGTCTGCACCAAGCCCTCGCACTGGCTATACGAAGGGACCGGCATGAAGCAGGGTGAACGGATTGCCGGTTTGATCGGCTGGGAATATCACGGAGATCCGCCGAGCGACTTGGACGGGCTGGAGGTCGTGGCTGAGGGGACTGCTTTCCAAGGGGGAGTGCGGCCACAGCAGTGGACCGCCACCATTTACCCCGGACCGAAAGGTAACTTTGTGTTTAATGCTTCGACCATTTGGTGGGCCCAGGATTTGTCGAGCCCGCCAGGCCACCAACTGCCTTGGTCGCATTGGTCGCGTCCTCACGGTCCTGATCAGCGGGTTCAACGAATGACAGCGAATTTGTTAGCAAGAGCTTGTTAGGCTGTTCGTAGGAGCTTCGCAGGGCGTGGCCGCCGTGAATCCGAATTGCGGTCGGCTCAGATACCTGCCCTGCATCATTTGGTTGGCGGTTTTCTCCAGCGTCGCATGTCGATTCGATTCGGCCGGTTTCGACTCAACGGGATAGCGGTGTCGATTCGACTGGGAATCTGTTGGCCGCTCAGCGATCGCCGCCGACTCTTGGGGACAATGAGCATTCGTGGCAAATCCCGATCACTCGCAGGACCGTCATTTTCGACACGATCAAGTGGCAGGCAGCGAATTGGCAAGACATAATCACTCACTCGCCCGAGATGAAAGGATCGCATCGATAATGCGGACAGAAAATCGAGAATTGTTGACGTTGTTGCGCCCTGCGGCACGTCATCCGGGGCCATGCTTAAACAGGAAATCGTGCATTCTCGCCTTGAAAGGCTCATTCCGTGCCCGAACCGCTGATTGAACTCGCTGAACGAATGTTCGTTGGCCCAGTCTGGCCCGCGTCCATTTTGGTTTGTCTGTTAGTCGTTTACACGCTGATGGCTTTGATTGGTTTGATTGATTTCGGGTTCGATGTGCCAGATGTCGATCTCGATCCCGGTATCGATCTGGATGTACCTGATTTGGACGTGCCAAGTCTTGACGCTGCGATGGATCTGCCAGACGGGGCGCACGTGGATGTCGATTTCCTGCAGGGTTTGGGGGCGACTTCGGTCCGTCTGACCAATTTCGGTCGTATTCCGGTGGTATTGTATGGCGGTATCTTCGCCGTTGCATTTTGGAGTCTTTCATACGGACTTTGGCATAACTACGATGCAGAGCGGTACGATCCGACTTGGATGACGAGTATTTTGCTGTCGATTCGCAACTTCGTGATTGCAACCGCGATCACCAAGGGCGTGACACAGCCAATGCTGGGCTGGTTTGTCGATCCGCCATCGTACGACCATCGCAAATTGCTGGGAGCGACGTGTGAAATTTCCACGACGGAAGCAACTCCCCAATTTGGACAAGCTAAGTTTCGCACCAATGCATCACCACTGCTATTGAACGTTCGGACAGATGGATCGCACATCGTGAAAGGAACGGAAGTCCGCATCATCGGATTTGACAAAGAAAAACGCATTTACAAAGTCACACAGCTTCAATCGGAGAATCAATCGTGACAATCGCTACCACGCTAGGCCAGATCTCCTGGGACTCAGGTCCGATGATCTTTTTATACATTCTTGGTTTTGTCGCCTTGGCAGCATTGTTGACGTTCAAGAAGTACTTCATTGTGGTTGGTCCCGATCGGGCAATCGTCAAATCGGGCTTAGGAGGTTTGGATGTGACGACGGCGGGAGGCAAATTCATTGTCCCGTTGTTTCACCGCTTCGAGTTCATGGATCTCACGCTGAAGAGCTTTGAGATCAGTCGTCAAGGCAGCGAAGGCTTGATCTGCCAAGACAATATTCGCGCCGACATCAAGGTTGCCTTCTTTATTCGCGTCGACAATACATACGAGGAGATGAAGGAAGTTGCGCAGTCGATCGGAGCAAGACGATGTAGTGAAATGGATACGCTACGCGAGTTGTTTGACGCCAAGTTCAGTGAAGCCCTGAAGACCGTCGGTAAGCAATTTGATTTCGTCGATCTGTATGATCAACGCGATAAATTCAAAGATGAGATCTTGAAGGTCATCGGCACCGATCTGAACGGTTATCGACTCGATGATGCGGCGATCGATTATCTCGAGCAAACTCCGCTCGAAATGCTCAGCCCAACCAATATTTTGGATGCCGAGGGGATCAAAAAGATCACAGAATTGACTGCCGCGGAAAAGGTCAAAGAAAACCAGTTTACGCGGAACAAAGAAAAAACGCTGAAGCAGCAAGATGTTGAAGCGGAAGAAACAATCCTTGCTCTAGAGCGTCAACGCGTCGAAGCTGTTGAAAAACAAGAACGCGAGATTGCCGAAATCACAGCCCGCGAGCAGGCTTCTGCTAAGAAGGTTCAAGAAGAGCAGCGTTTGGAACACGAACGCGCTCGGATTGCCACCGAAGAAGAGATCGGAATCGCTGAAGAGAATAAAGCCCGTCAGGTGCTGGTTGCTCAGCGTAATAAAGAGCGGACTGATGCTGTCGAAGTCGAGCGTGTGAATCGTGATCGCGAACTAGAAGTAACCGAACGCCTCCGAGTCGTCGGCGTGGCCGATGTCGAGAAAGAAAAAGCAATCGAGATCGAGAAACGCAATATTCAAGAGGTGATCCGCGAGCGGGTTGCTGTCGAACGAGCCGTTGTTGAAGAGCAGGAGCGTATCAAGGACACAGAAGAATTTGCACTTGCTGACCGATCCAAGCAGATTCAAGTCGTCGCGGCTCAAACCAAAGCCGAAGAAGAGCTGATTCGCCAAACAAAACTTGCCCAGGCGGAAAAGGAAGCGAGTGAATTGCTGGCGGAAAAAGTCCGGATTGAAGCCGAAGCAAAGAAAGATGCTGCGGAAAAAGAGACTCTGGCGATCAAAATGTTAGCCGAAGCGGAAGCTGCGAAGTCTGCCGCCAGCGGATTAGCCGAAGCGACAGTCCAAGAGGCAAAAGCTGTCAGCATGGAAAAAGAAGGCACCGCCGAGGCCAGTGTGCTGCAAAGGAAAGCGGTTGCCGAAGCCAAGGGAATCGAAGCCAAGGCTGATGCAATCGAAAAACAAGGTCTTGCTGAAGCTAATGTCTCTCGTGAGAAATACCACAGTGAAGCGACCGGCATCACTGAGAAAGCAGAGGCGATGAAGCAACTCGATAGCGTTGGAAAAGACCACGAAGAGTTCAAGCTTCAGTTGGACAAAGAAAAAGACGTGGAAATCGCTGCGATCGATGCCCAACGTGGAATCGCAGAAAGCCAGGCCGGCGTTGTTGGCGATGCGTTGAGAGCTGCACGAATCGATATTGTCGGTGGGGATGGCGAATTCTTCGACCAGATCACCTCTGCAGTGAAGGGTGGTAAGGCGATTGATCGATTCGTCTACAACAGTAAGGTCGCTACCGACATCAAAGACACCTTCTTTGATGGAAACCCAGAGTACTTCAGCGATCAGCTATCCGAGCTCATCAAGCAGTTCAATCTTGATACTGATGGCGTGAAGGATCTGTCCATTGCCGCTCTGATCGCGAAAATGATGGGGCTGGCAACAACGGATGATGTTCGTACGCAACTGACGAGTTTGTTGAGTGTCGCTGGAACTGCCAACGTTGCCGACCAAAAAGCTGGTCGTTTGTTGACGCAGCGTTCCAGCGTAAGCAGCAATGGCAAAAATGCCTAACTGACCGCACCAACCACTCGCTTGAAATTGCGTAAATATGAGTGATGCTCAACTTGCTGCCGGCACCTATGAAGTGCTCCGTAATCGCTTGCGGGACGCATCCGGTGACCTCCGCGCTCGGCTAGTCAAACTAAACGAGTCGCGTGCAGAGGTGTTCGGCAACATCGAGACGGTGTTGATCGCGACCGAACGCGTGACCACTGAACATAATTGCGTTCCCCGTGACCTTGTGTCGATCGGGGACCAATTTCTGTTTGGTTATAACGTGCAGTTCGGTCTGAAAACGGAGGTTGAATTAGCGGATGTCTTCTCCTGTTATTCGCTTCGTGATCATCAGTTCCACCAGGAGCCACTTGAGCTAATTGGCGATGAGCAGTTCCGCAGTGACTTTCACGAACTGTATCGGTTTTACAAGGACACTCGTTTTTCTCGCTTCTTTCGTATCGGACCCATGTTGCACATGGTGTTTCGTGTCGGAAAGACCGCCCGCGATATTAAGTCGTTCAAATGGCGTGTCGGCGCGGATTCGATTGAGTATCTGAATAACCGCAGTGAGCACGAGGTTCGCGATCCCGAGCAGCATGAGTTTCGTTGGACGCGAACGACCCGCGACCAGCATCACTATGGCTCCCACCCACATATCTCAATCGATGATCTTGTGTTTGTTGAAACCGTTGGTGGTGACCTGACCATCAAAGTTGAAAACAACACGGATTCTGGCAGTGGCATCTACGCCGAACCCGTTGATAACCCCGACCAGACGCTCGATGATGCCGAAATCTATTACGCGGTTGTTGGAAATCTCGTCCTGCTAAAGATTCGGCCTTATCAGGAAGAGGAATTTCGCTATTTGGTCTTCAATGGCAAGCTTCAGCAGGCGATGCGGTTGGAC
>JARGNK010000019.1:0-8019 GCA_029213145.1 Rubripirellula sp.
GCTTGGATTTTGCCTGCCTCGACGGTGCCGGTTTGGACTGCGTCTGCTTGGTTGGGTTGTCGGTGACCGGACGCGTCAACTTCGGACTGGAGGGCTTCGGAGAATTCATCATTTCAGTGTACGGTACAACTAGTTGGACCGAGATCGCAGGATCAACGTGGTGTAGTTCAAGAGTTCAGAGTGTGTCCGGTGCTGTCTGTGGGTCGGTTCACCGGCGGCTCGGTCTCGAACATTTCAAATACCAGTGGCTCCATGATTCCCATCGATTTACAGGGGTATCGAAATCCACAAATGGGCCGACCTAGAAAGCCCAAACATTGGGGACCACCAGCAAGGTGACGATGAGTACGATCATGGTTAGCGGCAATCCAAATCGAATGTAATCGGTTATACGATAACCACCTACCCCGTAAACCATCATGTTTGTTTGATAACCGAAGGGAGTCAGGAAACTCGCTGATGCGGCGATCATCACAGTGATCACAAAAGGGGTTGGGCTACAACCGATTGTCGAAGCAGCCTGCAAAGCGATCGGAAACATCAACACGGCGGCTGCATTATTGGTGATCAGTTCGGTGCACAACATGGTTGTCAAGAAAATGGCGGCCAAGGTGTACATCGGATCGCCACCCGCCAAGCTTAGCAATCCTGCCGCGATTGAACTGGCTGCCCCGCTCTTTTCCATAGCTGCGCCAATCCCGATCGCCGATGCGATCACAATCAGCACTGACCAATCGATACTCCGCCGTGCCTCATTGGTTGTACAGCAGCGAAAGCCGATCATTGCAACGGCGGCCAGCATCGCTGCCGTCATGATCGGTAGGAGACCGCTGGCTGCGGCGCCGACCATAGCGAACAGAATACTGATTGACAGCCACGCCCGTTCGGGTCGCCGCACGGATCCATGTTTCACCGCACTGACTAAATAGAAGTCGCGTGATTCACTGCTCCGATGCAAGAACGAGGGAGATGCTTCGAGCAGAAGGACATCGCCCACTTCCAATCGTACATCGCCAAGTTTGCCGCTCAGACGTTTGTCACCTCGGGCCACGGCCACGACGGCCGCATTGTAATGAGAACGAAACTTTCCTTCGCGAATCGTTTTCCCCCGCAACACACAACGAGAGCTAACGACCGCTTCGACGAGTGTCCGCTGCCAGGCGGGAACTTGAAGTTTGCGTGCTTGGTCATCGGGAGTGATCAGACCGCGAATTTTTCGCAAGTCGACCACACTTTCCAACGCACCGACCAGAATCAAAACATCACCGGACCGTAATTTCTCACCCGGTTTGGCTGCGGCGATCACGCCATCTTCATGCTGAATCTCAGCGACATACAATCCAGGCAAATGTCGTAAGCCGGCTTGTTCAATGGTTCGATCGACCAATGGCCCGCCCGACTCCACTTGGACCTCGACAGTGTACTGTCGGGGATCGTCTGACACGCTGACTGCTGGCCGTCGATCAGGGAGTAGCCAGCGTGACATGACAATCATATAAATCACGCCGAGAATTGTGGCGGGTACCCCGACGGCGGCTGGCGAAAAGAAATTCAGGGGTTCCGCATTCACACCCTGTTTAATTGCATTCGCATTCATATCGGCGATGATAAGATTCGTGCTGGTCCCAATCACGGTGCACATACCACCCAAAATTGCTGCGTAGCTCATTGGCAGCAGTAAGCGGCTAGTGCTGACGGAGATTCGCTTGGCCAAATCGGTCACCACCGGCATCAATGCGACGACAACCGGTGTGTTATTCAAGAACCCGCTCAGGGCGGCGACAGGGATCAAGAGTCGCGACTGGGCTGAGCTCAGACCTTTCGCGCGGTGAAAGAACCAACCGGTCGCTAGCTCCGTTCCACCAGTGAATTCCAAGCCAGCGACAACCGCAAACAGTAAGGCAATTGTGATCACGCCTTGATTACCGAATCCGGCGACCGCTTCAGTCGTCGAAGGCAGATTCTCGGACTGCGTAATGTTTTGGACGAAAACCAAAAGGCTCAGACAGGCGATGGCTAACAAATCCATTGCCGCCAAGCGCATGGCGAGGCTAACCAGCAGCGTGCCGGCGACGAAGAGCGTTAACCAGGCTTCCCAGGGCAATTTCTGCGTCTACTTCAGTGATGGGTGACACGAATTTGAACCCAACTCGCTCGCGTGACCCTCGATCGGATTTTCCCATTTCCGAACCAATTGCTTGCATTTCGAATGGTCATTCCGGACGGCCTGTGCGCCATTACGGCCTCTGCGCCATTGACGCAGCTTTTGGGCTGATCTATTTCGCTTCGTTCGGTATCGAACGGAAAGAGGCTCTGGCGTGAGCCTAATTTCGCCAAGCGGCTGCCAGAATTACACTGCTCACCAGGACTTCGGCCGACTGAGGTTCTGGAACCTACCGTTTCCCCCTCGGAATCTTGTTATGAATGCGTCCCAAACGACCCGCTCTGGGCCACTCATCATCGCCATCTTGGTTGTGTTGCTGCTCATCGCCCACCAGGACAATTGGTTCTGGACTGATGACACGCTGGTATTTGGATTCATGCCCATCGGGCTTTTTTGGCATGTTTGCATTTCGCTGGCCGCTGCTGGCGTCTGGTGGCTGGCGACGCGGATCGCCTGGCCGTTTGATGAACAAGAAACCTCTTCAACCAGCAACAGGGAGGGTCAAGCAGAATGAGTGTGCAACTAATCATCGTCCTGATTTATTTGGCGTTGCTGTTGGGCTTGGGTTTGTTCTCCGGTGGCTTATTTCGCGGTACGCGAGCTGATTACCAGTTGGCGAGTCGGTCGATCGGCCCTGTTTTGTTGTTGCTGAGCATGTTTGGCACCACCATGACTGCGTTTGCGTTGGTCGGCAGAACGGGCGAGTCGGTGCGAGCAGGGATTGGTGTCTACGGGATGCTAGCCAGTAGCAGCGGGATTGTTCACTCGCTGTGCTTTTTTCTCATCGGAGTGAAGGTTTGGACAGTCGCTCACCGAAATGGCTACACGACTCAAATCGAGTTCTTTCGGGATCGATTGGACAATGACTTGATCGGACTTTTGTTGTTTCCGATTTTGGTGGGGCTAATCGTGCCTTACCTGTTGATCGGTGTCATTGGTGGTGGTGCGGTGATTGGGGCGATGGGTGTGCCTGCGTGGGCCGGATCGCTGTTAATCTGCTGCGTCGTCTTGATCTATGTCTTTTTCGGGGGGATGCGCGGGACTGCTTGGGCCAACGCATTCCAGACGACCGTTTTTATGGCGCTGGGGCTGGTCACGTTTGTCGTGCTGGCAAGTCGCTTGGGCGGTCAAGAAGGATTGATGGAGAACTTGAAAGTCTTGGGCGAAGCGATTCCCGATTCGCACGCGACGCGGGAAAATATGAGCAAGACGAAGTTCTTGACTTATCTATTCATACCTCTTTCGGTCGGAATGTTTCCGCATATCTTTCAACACTGGATGACGGCCAAGAGTGCTGGTTCATTCAAGCTGCCGGTAGTTTGGCACCCTATCTTTATCATGATTGTTTGGGTGCCCTGCGTTTTGGTGGGGACGTGGGCGGTGGCTGTTTACAACAGTCCTGATTTGCGACCGGTTGGTCCTGATCTGCCCGCTAATCCGAATGCTGTTTTGGCGTTTCTCGTTCAGACACATACCGGGCCGGTCTTGGGCGGATTTTTGGCTGCCGGGATTCTGGCGGCCATCATGAGTAGTCTGGACAGCCAATTTCTCTGCATGGGCACGATCTTCAACAACGACATCGTGACGCACTATCTCGGTAAAGATCGTATCAGTGATCAGCAGCAGGTGTTGTTAACACGGCTATTCATCGTTGGCATTGTTGCAATCACGTTCTTTCTCAGCCTGGGTAATGTGCGAAGCGTGTTTGCGATGGGGGTCTGGTGCTTCAGTGGTTTCAGTGCATTGTTTCCGATCGTTGTGGCCGCTTTGTATTGGCGCGGCCTCAGCGCGGCAGGTGCGATCGCTGGCGTCTTGGCAGCCATCGGCAGTTGGTGCTACCTGTTCTATCGGGGAACCCAAGTACCAATGGAGGAAGGTGGACTAAGCAAGTATGTGATTCACCTTGATCTCGGCGAAGCGAGCTATGAGTTGATGCCGGTCGTCGCGATGATCATTTGTTCGACCGTTGCGATGGTGGCTGTGTCGCTGGTCACGCCGAAGCCAACGCCAGAGACTTTGGCGAAGTTTTTCTAATCAGTGAGGCCAACGAAGAACAAGTTATCCCCACGGAATTGCGAAATGCGAGTAAGTGCGTCTTGAATGACTCACTCACTTGCTCGTGTTGACACTGCTCGGATTTCCCAGTGGATGCGACGAATCTGCGTTCTTCTCGACGCGTCCTGGCACTCAGGATCTTGAGCAAGACCTTGGGAGGGAAAAGGGTCTGAGAGAAGAACCCGATTAAGAAACAGCCGAATCAGCAGTGCATTGGTTGCTGATTCGACATTTACAAGAGAGGGAAATTTCCCCGCGAGATGTCGCTAGGATCCGAATGGATCAGCGCCACCACCAAACGGATCGGCTCCGCCACCTCCGAATGGGTCGGCACCTGCATCGCTGGCACCTCCTCCACCAAACGGATCAGCACCCGCATCGGCTCCTCCGCCACCAAACGGGTCAGCTCCCGCACCGGCTCCTCCGCCACCAAACGGATTCGCTGCTGGGGCAGCTGCACCACTCGCCGCCGCCGCATTGGGCTGACCAGCAAATGGATCTTCTAAAGCTCCGGCGAAAGCGTCGTCGGAAACCACTTGTGGCTTACCTTGGACTATATCGTCGGCAAAAGGGTTGGTCGCACCAGTCGGTGGGACCGGTGGAACGAGGGGGCGATTGCCGGTGGGTGGGACGGGGGCCGCGGCAGCCGCACTCGCCGCATCTAATTCACCATATCGCTCTTTGGAGCGTTTAATCGCCGCTGCCATCGCTTCCATTTTGGCCTGTTGCCGGATGGACTCGAGTTCGATTCTCGCTGACCCCTGGAGACGAGAAAGCGAACGGCCGATGGATCGATTGATGCGGCCAGCAGCTTCCATCTTTGCACCAGCTTGCCAATCGGATTTGGCCTGCTCTGGACGTCCGGTGACGCGGTAGATCATGCCACGAAAATAGTAGGCACGCGGATCTTGAATCGAATTGTCGATCGCCATCGTGAGCTGCTGCAGTGATTCCTCCAGCATGCCGGCGTTGTACGCGTGAACACCTCGACCGTACATCTCGGCCAACAAAGCATTCTGAGCACTGGCCGTCTGGCCGGTCGCGATCAAAAGCCCGAGAGCAAACAAATTCAATGCAATCTTCTTCATGGTTTTTACCATCCTCCCCCAAGAGTGCTGCCTGGCGAAAAGTCGCCCGGGACGAGCGTTGCTGTATCGAAAAGTCTTGAAAATCATCGCCGCCCAGATGGACGCGCTGGCATCACCGCGTGACGCGGGCTTCTACCAAACTGTAATCTTAGTCGCCCGGTTGGGCAAATTATTCCGCCGCTGAGCCGCGAAAGTTCACGGAATCAGACGATCCAGCCACCCCCCAGAACCCGAGTACCGGCATAAACCACCGCTGCTTGGCCGGGAGCGACCGCCAACTGAGGTTGGTCAAATTCGACCCGAAATTGATCGGGTTCATCAGTCACCCACTCGATCTTGGCTGGTTTTGGTAGCCCGTTGTATCGAATCTGAACCTGCACCTGGGGCGGGATCTGAGCTCGATCAACGAGCCAATTACTCTCGTTGGCCAGCAATCCAGGCTTGGAGAGCTCTTCCTTTGCGCCGATCACGACACGGCATTCCTCTGGGATGATTTGCACGACGAAAAAGGGTTTACCCATGGCGACTCCCAGCCCTTTTCGCTGACCAACAGTGAACGCCTCGAAACCGTTGTGTTGCCCGACGACCTTTCCATCGGTCGTGACAATCTCCCCACCCGTTTGGGAGGACCGGTTTGGCTGTCGAGCCCGCACAAAGTCGCTGTGGTGGCCTTGCGTCACAAAACAAATTTCCTGGCTATCACGTTTCGCGGCGACCCCGAGCCCTAGGCTCTCCGCGATTTCACGAATCCGAGCTTTCGTGTAGGAGCCCACCGGCAACATCATTCGTTTAAAGCGATCCGAACCGATTCCAAACAGTGCATAGGATTGATCTTTGCCAGAATCTAAACCACGGTGGAGTTCCGGGACCTGATGGCGTTGCGGAATTGGCTTCCCGGGATCTCCCTCATTTTCGATCATTTGGGCGTAGTGACCGGTGGCGACGAATTCGGCATCGACGCCGTCGGCGTAATCAAACAACCGTCCAAACTTGATCCAATGGTTGCATTTGACGCAGGGATTCGGGGTGCGGCCATTGAGGTAATCGTCGACGAAGTAATCAACGATTCGGCGGAAGTCCTGTTGCAGGTCGAGGGCGTAGAACGGGATCCGCATCTTCGAAGCAACCCGCCGGGCATCAGCCGCATCGGCTGCCGTACAGCAGCCCTGCTTGTGATCGGCCCGACCTTGGGCGAGTCCGCTGAGCACCGGTAACGCCGGTCGAGCGTCTGGTTCAGCTTCCTTTGAATCGACCTTACAAACCTCGCTCGATTCCTCGCCGTGACGCATAAAAACGCCAATGACCTCATGTCCGGCTTCCAGCAGCAGGTGGGCGGCGACGCTTGAATCGACACCACCACTCATCGCGAGAACGACGCGAGCCATGTATATTTCATCCCGATGACGCGGATGCTGCCCTTTTCCTCTGCCCGTGAATCGATTCTACGGGAACCGAAGGGACGCAAAGTAAACAAATCAGCATGTGTTGATTGAACCACCATCATACGACTTGCGGAGTGAATGACGAGAATGGATGCCGAACTGATCCAACGCAGCGAAGACATTCAGCAGCGTCTAAAGCAACTCGGAGACTCTCTTTGACTACCCTGCCAAGCAGGAACAGATCAAATCGATTGAGCTGAAAATGGGCGAGCCAGGCTTCTGGGATGACAATGAATCTGCCCAAAAGACGGTTGCTGAGCTAAAGTCGCTCAAAGGCATCGTCGGGCCGATGGAAGAGTTGACCGGTTCGACGCAAGACTTAGCTGCGCTATTCGAAATGGCTGAGGAAGATGTTTCCATTGAGTCGGAAGTGACTGAAGAAGTCAAACGGCTCGAGTCCATTCTGGAAGATCTTGAGCTCAAAGCGTTGCTTAATGGGCCCAACGACGGGGCCGGTGCAATCTTGTCGATCAATGCGCGCGATGGGGGAACCGACGCGAACGATTGGGCTGACATGATGCTGAGGATGTACTCTGCCTGGGCTGTTGGTAGCGGATACAGCATCGAATTGTTGGATCGCCAAGAAAACGAGGAAGCAGGAATCAATCATGCCTCCATCGCGGTTCGCGGTCCAATGGCCTATGGGTATCTAAAAGGTGAAGAGGGGATGCATCGATTGGTTCGCATCAGCCCGTTCAACAGCGAAGGCAAGCGACAGACGAGCTTTGCCGCGGTCAGTGTTTCGCCGGAGATCGATGATTCCATCGAAATCGATATTGAAGAAAAAGATGTGCGGGAGGATCGTTACCGTGCCGGTGGTGCTGGGGGTCAGCATGTGAACAAGACTGACAGCGCAATCCGACTCACCCACGCTCCGACCGGCATTGTTGTGCAGTGTCAGAACGAACGCAGCCAGCACCAGAACCGAGCGACCGCCTGGAAGATGCTTCGCGCTAAAATGGCGCGTCGTGAAGAGGAAAGACGCGAAGCCGAGGAAGCGAAGAAGTACGAGACGCAAGCTAGAACAGGATTTGGAAGTCAAATTCGAAACTACTTCCTCCATCCAGACCAGCGAGTGAAGGATGCTCGTACCGCGCATTATGTAGGCAACTTCAATAGCGTGATCGACGGCAGCGAACTGCAAGGGTTTTTGGATTCCTACCTACGCCTTCGAGCGGGTAAGTGATCGCTGGGAGCAGAGCTCGGTCGATCGTTTCGCAGTGGTCGGTCGATTATTTCGCAGTGAACAGTCGATTATTTCGCAGTGAAC